>JALGUI010000261.1 GCA_029820915.1 Candidatus Zipacnadia bacterium
GCGCGGCGCGGCTCAGAAGTCCTTCCTGGGGACGACCGGGCGGCCCCCCTGCGAGGACTCGATCGCCGCCCAGCCCAGAGCCACAGTGCGCGCGCCGGAGACGCCGTCGCTGTCGGGCTCCTCATCGTTGCGGATGGCGTTGGCGAGGACCTGGAACTCCGCGGCGAGGCCCTTGGGCGCCGCGCCCGCGGGCAGCTCCATCCACTTGTGGCGATCGATGGTGCGCAGGCAGACCTTGGCGGTCGGCGTGGTGTTGGTGGCGATGACCGAGCCCCTGGTGCCCCACACGTGCAGGTCGATGTTGTAGGGGTGGGCGCAGCCGAAGGAGCCGACCACGATGCCCACCGCGCCGGACTCGAACTTCACGTTGATGTTGAAATGATCGTCGGTCTGTAGCTGCGGGATGTTGAAGTGATTGGCGTAGCACGAAACCTCCGCGACCTCGCCGCCGATCCAGCGCGCGAGGTCAAGCGCGTGGCAGCCGCCGCCGATGAGCTGGTGGCGCAGTTCGGGGTCGAAGCGCCAGCGGTTGAAGCCCGGGATGGTCTCGTAGTTGTGGATGTAGCTGGTGTAGAGGTTGTAGGTCTCGCCCAGCGTCCCGTCCTGGGTCCAGCGCTTGATCATCTGGAACACATCGTAGAAGCGCGCGACGTGGGCGGTCATGAGCTTGGTGCCGGCGGCGCGCTGGGCGTCGATCATCCGCCGGCATTCATCCACGGTGCGCGCCAGCGGCTTCTCCATCATCACGTGCTTGCCCGAGGCGAAGGCGGCCTCGGCCATCTCCAGGTGCAGGTAGTCGGGGGTTGCCACCGAGACGATGTCCACGTCCTCGTGGGCACACAGCTCCTCGTAGTTCGTAGTGCCGAAGGGGATATCCAGCTCCTGCTGGAGGCCCTTGACCAGATCCTCGTCGAGGTCGCAGATGGCAACGACCTTGAGGCCGGGCACATTGATGATCTGCCGGAGCTGTCCGGCGCCCATGTGCAGGCCGATGATGCCTACGCCGAGTGTGTCGGGCATGTCGGGTGCGCTCGAGGCCCCGGTCAGGTACGGGCCGCGCGTGGTTCGCCGTTGCCGTTCCGGGCCGCGGGCGCCTCGCCCGTGGGTCGTTCGTCGGTCGAGAAGGCACCGTATCAACCGCACAGGCCGGCGCGGAATCCGGCCTCTCCATGACGGCAACGGCGAACGGGAACGGCAGTCGCCCTCCGGGCGCCCCCCCGGCGAGGGCGCCGGGGGCACAAAGGCAACGACCGAACGACAAAGGCAACGGCTGGGCGGGGCCCCGCACCCCGCCCCTGCAGACGGCACGGCTCGCCCCTACTTCAGATAGGCGCGGCCGACCTTCTTGATCGCCGCCGCCAGGTCGTGCATGTCCTCTTCGCTGTAGGTCGGGTGCACCGGGACGAAGAAGGTGCGCGACTCGACCCAGGCCGCGTTCGGGCAGAAGGTGTTCAGGTAATCGACCGCCTCCGCGCGCACGTTCGGGTCGCGGAACGGGTACTGCAGCCGCCCGAAGCCCACGTGGTTGCGGTAGCATGCCTCCTTGTAGCTCTGTGGCCACATGACCGGGCCGGCGGGCACGCCCTCGGCGGCGACCGCCTGGAAGAAGTCGCGCGCCTCCACGCTCAGGTGGTCGGTGTCGAGGATGATCGGGTACATCCAGTAGGCGTTCCGGCGCTCTTCGGTGTCGATGGGCAGCGCCAGAATGTACTCCTCGCCCTCCAGCGCCGCGTCGAGGATCTTGGCGTTGCGCCGGCGCGTCGGCGAGTTCCAGGTGTCCATCTTCCCGAGCTGCACGATGCCGATGGCCGACTGCATTTCGGTCATGCGGAAGTTGTAGCCCACACGCTGGTGGATGTAGGGCAGCTTCTCCTCCAGTTCGAGCAGGCGCATGCGCTCGGAGACGTCGTAGCCGTGATCGCGGAACGAGCGGCAGTTCCAGGCCACGTCCTCGTCATCGGTGACCACCATGCCGCCCTCGCCGCCGGTGGTGAAGTGCTTGGACTGGCAGAAGCTGAAGGCGCCGACGTGGCCGACCGAGCCGGCTTTGACGCCCCGGTACATCCCGCCGTGCGCCTGCGCGGTGTCCTCGATGACGTAGAGCCCGAACTCCTCGGCGATCTCCATGATCGCGCTCATGTCGGCGATGCAGCCGTAGAGGTGCACGGGGATGATCGCGCGGGTGCGCGGGGAGATCTTCTCGCGGATCGACTCGGGCGAGATGGTGTGGGTGAGCTTCTCCACGTCGGCGAAGACCGGGACGGCGCCGGCCTGGGGCACGCACATCGACGAGGCGATGAAGGTGTAGCTGGGGACGATGACCTCATCGCCGGGGCCGATGCCCAGGCCGCCGAGGGCGGTGTGCAGGGCGGTAGTGCCGTTCGCGGTCGAGATGGCGAACTTCGTGCCCTCCCACGCGGCGAACTGCTTCTCGAACTCCACGCCGAGCTTGCCGGTCCAGTAGTTGACCTGGCCGGTGCGCAGCGGCTCCATGGCCGCCTCGATGCTGTCCTCCTCGAACCAGGGCCACGGCGGGAAGGGCTCGGTCCGCACCGGTGTGCCGCCGTCCACTGCCAGCTTCTCGTCTGACATCGAAGATCTCCTCCTACAGGTTGATGCCACCTGTTGCTGTCAACGGAGCAATCGCCTATTCCCCGGCAAGCCGCGGACACCTGCCTCGGCCGCTCAGCGACCGGCGATCGCCGCCCACGCGCGGGCGAGGTCGCGTAGCCGCAGCGGGCACTTGCGTCCCGGCGCGCGCTCGAGGGCGCTGGAGAGGTCGAGGCCGGCGGCGCCGGTGGCGGCCAGGGCGTCCCCGAGGTTCTCGGGGGTCAGGCCGCCGGCGAGGATAACCGGGCAGTCCCGGCGCCGCACGATCTCGGCGGCCGCCTCCCAGTCGCAGGTGCGGCCCGAGCCGCCGGTGCCCGCGGCGGTGCGCGTGTCGAGGACGATGGCCGTCGCGCCGGCCTCGAGGGCTGCCCCGATCTCCGCGAGTGCCTCGGCGATGGCGGTCTCGCGGTCGGCCGCCTTCTCGGGCAGGCCGACCGGACGCCAGACCTCGGCCGCGGCACCGAGGGTCTGCGCCACGGCGTGCACGTAGTCGGCATCGCCGCCGTGAAGCTGGACGGCGTAGGCGCGGGTGGCCTGGGCGAGCGCAGCGATCTCGTCGGGCGGCATGCCCTCGACCACCGGCACCGGCCGCGCGCGGCAGCCGCGCGCCAGCAGCGCTGCCTGCTCGCGGGTGAGGGCGCGGGGGGAGCGTGCGATCTCGACGATCAGGCCGCAAAAGCGCGCGCCTGCGGCCTCGGCGCCGCGCATGTCGGCGACGCGGGTGAGGCCGCAGACCTTCAGGAAGGGCGCGTCGGCGGCCATGGCATTCCTCACGGGCGGATCTCGACGGCGGTCAGGGAGTGCTTCGGCAGCGTGAGCGCCCATCCCTCGTCGGCGGCGGAGACGGGCGTCTTGACCAGCGTCACCGGCGGGTCGCCGCCGGCGAGGGTCTCGGGCGCGAAGTTGTGCGACCACGGCTCGGGGCCGACCAGCGACCACGCCTGCGCGGCGCCGGCGGTCAGGCCCTCGACGGCGATGGTCGCCTCGACCGGCTCGTCCAGGTTGGTGTTCACGATCATCAGCGTCACCGACCCGTCGGCGCGCGTCGCGGCGTTGACCGACACATCGGGCACCGCTCCGGGGTTCCACGGCCGGAAGCGCTGCACGCTGAGCAGGCGGTAGCGCGCGGTGCCGGTGATGGGGTTCGCCCCACCATCGTTGCCGAGGCGCCGCGTCATGATGGCGATCTCCGAGGTGTCATCGAGAGTGAGGTACTCCACCGTCACCGGCGTCCAGTCGCTGTCGCCGCGCACGTCACCGGCGTTGGTCGCCGACTGCGTGACCGTCCAGCCGCGCGCGTCGCCGACCTGGAAGCCCACCCCGCGCGTGGTCTCGAGGCCCTCGGTGCGGATCTCGCCGACGACGCGGTATCCCATCATGGGCTCGGCGGGCAGGCGGATGCTCCCGTGATAGTAGTTCGTGTCCGGCCCCGGGAACTCGGCTATGAGCGTGTCGCCCTCGACGCGCTGGGTGACCACCGGGCTCTCGCTGATCTGCCAAGCGTAGTCCTCGGGCAGCAGATTCTCCTCGTAGAGCTGGTAGGTCGAGGGCTCGCCCGCGCGCGGGGGCACCCAGCCGCCGCCCCCGAAGTCCCAGCGCCCGCAGGTGACCTCGCTCTCCACGAGCATGTCGCCGAAGTGCTGCGCGTAGAGCTGGAAGACGTAGAAGTTCGCCTGCTTCACCAGCGGCTCGCCGCGGTGCACGTAGCCCTGGACCATGCCCCAGTACTCGTTGGCGAACTGCCAGAAGTTGGCCAGCGCGATGCGGTGGCGGGGGTCGAGCATGACGCGCAGGTGCTCGGCGTTGCGCAGAGCGTTGGCGAGGCACTGGCGGAAGGGCGGGTTCTCGCGCTGGCCGACGAACCAGCCGTTGTACTCGGTGATGGCCCACGGGAGGTCGGTGCGGCCGGTGATCTCCTCGACCAGCGCGTTCATCAGGTCGTAGCGGCGCTCGATCTCTCCAGGGCAGGCGACGCAGGCCTCCATCAGCGCGCGATGTCTCTCCGGATCGACGTCATCGCGCTGGCCGGGGACGTAGGTGTGCAGGATGCCGAAGTCGATGGCGGCGCCGGCGATCTCCAGGATCGGCCGGTTCCACTCGTCCATGCCCGGGTGCAGCACCGCTCCGAGGAGGATGTTCGGATCGACGGCCTGCATAGCGGCGCGGTAGTCGAGGAACCGGCGGGCGTACTGCTCGCCGGTGAAGATGTCGGTGCGCTCGCCCGACTCGTTGCGCCGGTGACCGCCGTGGTAGCTCTCGTTGCCATACTCGAACCAGATCACGCCCCAGGGCTCGGGGTGGCCGTCTGCGGCGCGCACCGCGGCCCAGTCGGCGCCGCCGTTCGGGTTCGAGCCATCGTTCGGCGCGTTGCAGTACTCGACGAGGTCGGCGGCGTCCTGCGCCTCGCCCCAGTAGCAGGCTATGGTCAGGATGGGGATCGAGCCGGTGGCCTCGCAGAACGTGAGGAACTCGGGCAGACCGAACTGCTGGTCGGGGCGATCGGCGAGCGGGCCGACGGTGCGCTTCCAGTTGTAGTAGTGCGCGCCGCAGCCGCCCGGCCAGCG
>JALGUI010000262.1 GCA_029820915.1 Candidatus Zipacnadia bacterium
CCGACCGGGGGATTGCGCCATGGCCTCCATTCAGCTTCTGCACACCGCCGACGTGCACCTCGACGCCCCGAACGGGGCATTTGGGTTACCCGTTGAACTGCCCCAAGGAAGGGGGAATGGAGCTTGATCACGTTTCTGCACACCGCGGACCTGCAGCTTGGCATGAAGGCGACACACGTCGGCGAGGCCGGTGCTCGCGTGCGGGAGGCCCGATTCGGCGCCCTCGCACGGCTCATCGACCTCGCCTGTGGGGAGAACGTGGACTTCATCGTCATCGCAGGTGACCTGTTCGAGCACAACCAAGTGAGCGCGCACACCGTCTCGCGAACCATCCAGCTCCTGCGCGATGCCGACCCGATCCCGGTCTACGTGCTCCCCGGCAACCACGACTGGTTCGACGCGAGTTCGGTCTATCGGCGCCCTGACTTCAACGGGGACCAGGCCGGGAACATCACCGTGCTGGGCGAGACGGAGCCCGTCGAGACGGCGGACGGCTCTGTCCTCTATCCGTGCCCGGTGACTGAGCGATGGAGCTACGCGGACCCGACCACGTGGATCCCGGCCCGCGCTGACGAGGGCGTCATCCGCATCGGGGTGGCGCACGGCACCTTCGGCGATGTCCCCACCGAGGAGCCGGTTCTGCCCATCGCGACCGAGGTGGTGCAGCGCGCGGGACTGGATTACCTGGCGCTGGGCCACACGCACGGCACCCGGATCTACGACGGCAACCGCGCGGCCTATCCGGGAACTCCCGAGCAGACGAGCTTCGGCGAGCAGGAGGCCGGGAGCATCCTCATCGTCAGCGTTGACCGTGACAGTCCCCCACGCATCGAGGCCCGGCGGGTCGGTGGGCTGACGTGGCTCGCGTGGGAGCGCGAGGTCGGCTCACCCGTCCCGGAGGCGCTGCAGGCACTGCGCGAGGAGATCGCGGGGCTCGAGGACGGTCCGCGCACGCTGCTGCGACTGCGGGTCTCCGGCACTGTGCGCGCCGATGAGCTGCCCGAGTTCCAGCGGTTCGACACGTGGCTGGGGGCGCGCCGGGAGAACCAGCAGCTTCTGCACTGTGAGCTGGCGACGTCGATGCGCACGACCGAGGAGCTGGCCGGCGCGCTGCGGGGCCTGGCTGATGAGGATGCGGTGATCGCCGGAGCGGTGGCGGACCTGAAGTCGATCTCCGCGCCCGATGCCGCGGCCCCCGAGGAGGTCGCGGGCGAGGAGCCGCGCAGCCGCGAGGAGCTTGGCGAAACGTGGCAGCAGACCGATCCAGGCGATCTCAGCCAGGCCGAGGTGGCGCAGCAGGCGCTGGCGCTGCTGGCCGAGATCGCGCGGGAGGTGGGATAGCATGGTGCTTCGCAGCATCACGGTCAGCGGAGTGAAGTGCTTCCGCGACGAGTTCAGCGTCGGGCGGTTCGGCGACGGCCTGAACATGGTTTTCGGCGGGAACGAGATCGGGAAATCCACGCTGGTGGAGGCGACCGCCCGGGCGTTGTTCGACGACTACAGATCGACCGGGGAGGAGATCCGCGACCTGCAGCCGTGGGAGACCACGCTGGCCCCCGAGATCACGCTCGAGTTCGAGGCGGGGGGCGACGCGTACCGGCTGCGCAAGCGCCTGCTGAGCGGCCCGGAGTGTGTCCTCAGCCGGATGGAGAGCGGGGCTTGGCGCGCGCTCCACGAGCGCGACGGAGCCGACGAGTTCGTGCGCCGTCTGCTGCACGGCGAGGGCAGCCACGGGGCCAGCGACCTCCGCCATTGGGGCCTGGCGCGGATGCTCTGGTCCTTGCGCGACCCGTCGATGATCGGGCGCGATGACGGGGCCGGCGCCTGCCGGGTGAGCACTGCCGTGGCCGAACAGCTCCGCCAGGTGCTGCCCGGCGCGGCCACCATGGGTACCGCCTATGATGCGGTCATGTCCGCGGTGGAGGGTCGGTACGCTGAGCACTTCCAACCCAAGCGGGGAGGCCCGAAGAAGGGCTCGCGGCTCCAATCGCTGGCAGAGGCCATCGAGGCGCTGGAGGACGACCGACGGGAGGCCGAGGCCGCACTCGCGGAGGTCGAGCAAGCGGCGACGCGCCTCGAGCAAATCCACGCGGACCTGTCCCGCCTGGCCGAGGAGCGCGAGCGCGAGCAGCAGAGCGTCGATCGATACCGCGACGCGGCCGAGCAGGTTGGGAAGCTCCGGGACGAAGTGGAGACGCTGGAGGAGCAGGCGGAACAGGCCGAGCGGGAGCACGCGTCGCTGGCCCGGGACCTGGAGCGCTATGAGGAGGCCGAGGAGGCGGCCGGGGCGTGCCGCGAGCAGCTTGAGGATGTCGCGGGACAGCTCCAGGAGACGAGCGCGGGCCTGGGCGTGGCCCGGGGGATGGCCGACAACAGCGAGCGCCGCCTGCAGGAGGCGCGTGAGTTGCGCAGGCGCGCGAGCGGGAGCCTGGAGCGGGCTGAGAGCGTGGACGAGGCGCTGCGACTGTCCGACGAGGCATCGGGCCTGGACGACGCGCTCCAGCGGATCGCGGCGCTGACCGACGAGATCGACGAGCAGCGGGAGGCGCTGGAGGCGATGCTTCGGCCGAGCGAGGAGCAGGTCGCCGAGGCGCACGGACTGGAGGATCGCGTCGCGCAGTTGCGTGGCGAACTCGCCGTCGCCGGCCTCCAGGTCAGCGTGGAGGCCCTGCGTGACCAGCAGGCACGACTGGCCGGCGGCGAGACGGACCAGGAGACGCAACTGCACGCCGGCGAGACGTTCAGCTACGCGGCCGGCGCCGAGGCCGAGATCGAGCTGCCGGAGGTGGCCCGCATCCTCGTGCGCTCAGGCGCCCGGGAGCCCGCCGAGCTGCAGGACCAGCTCGAGGAGGCGCGGGAGTCGCTGCAGGGCCTGCTGGCGCCCTTCGCCGCCGACAGCTCTGCCGCCATGCAGGACCTTCGGATCGATCATCGCACCGCGACGGAGCGCCTGGAGCGCCTCGAGGCGCAGGTGGCGGAGGCGGCGGCGCCCCTCGATGACGCGGATCAGCTCCGCAATCGCCGGGCCGAGGTGCGCCTGCAACTGACGGGCCTGCTGAACCGGCTTGACATGTCCACCGACGAGCTTGACGAGGAGGGCACGCCCGATCTCGACCATCTCCGGCGGGAGCTGAAGAACGCGCAGGCCGAAGAGGACCGCTTCGGGCAGGAGTTGGAGGACTGCCGCCGGCGCGTCGATGAGCTGACTGAGGCGCGCAACGGCCTGCAGCAGCGCCAGGCCGCTCTGGAGGGGGACCGGGGCGTGCACACCGGCACCATGACGACGACGCTGGCCACGCGCGACTGCGAGGATGTGGCGGAACTTCAGGCGAAGACCGAGGCGGCGGCGGTCAGGTCGGAGCAGGTGTGTGCGACGCTCGCGGACAGGCGCGGGGAGCTTCCATCCGATGCGGAGGACCCCGAGCGCCTGATGGCGACCGCTCAGGCGGCGCTCGATGACATCGCCGAGCGCGAGCGCGAGCTCCGGGACGGCCAGGTGGTCGCTCAGCATCTGATCGCCCAGGCGCAGACGGAGGGCCGCTACGAGCGCCTGGCTGAGATCGAGCAGACGCTGGCCACCACGCGCGCCGAGCTGAAGCGCGTGTGGCGGGAGGCCCAGGCGGCGAAGCTGCTCCGCGCCATCTTGGGACAGCGCCGCAAGGACGCGGTGGGCGGGCAGCTCCCGGGTCTGGCGGAGAGCGTGGCTCGAATGCTTCGGCACATCACGGGCCGCGAGCGCTCCGTCCACATGGGCGAGGACATGGCGGTGGCCGAGGTGATCGAGCGGGAGGCGCCGCACGACCCGAATGACCTGAGCTCCGGCACGCGAGAGCAGCTTGACCTGGTGACGCGCATCGCGCTGGGCGAGACCTACGCGCAGCACTACGGGCGGACGATGATGGTGCTCGACGACGCGCTGCTCTACACCGACCCACGCCGGCACGACCGCATCAAGCAGATACTGCAGCGCGCGGCCAACCTGCTGCAGATCTTCATTCTGACCTCGCACCCGGATCGCTACCGGGGCATCGTCCCGCGGGAGTGCCAGTTCGACATGGAGGCGATGCGCTCGCGAACGGCATGACGCTTCATCGCCTCCCTGGCCGGGGAGGTACAGGTGTTGCTGTTCACCTGCACGGACCTGTACGACCACGCCGCCGCCACGGTCATCGAGCTGAGCCTCGACTGAGCGCCGCGATCCTTGGCTCAGGGTTTGCCGCGGCAGGCGGGTTGTGGGTATAATGCAGCGTGCGGAGGGGTGACCGAGCGGTCTAAGGT
>JALGUI010000263.1 GCA_029820915.1 Candidatus Zipacnadia bacterium
ATAGCACTCCTCGAACCAGCCGTCCATGCCGATGAAGCCGCCCGCGCCGACGGTGACGCCGCCCAGGCGCAGTAGGAACTTGCGCAGCCGCGTGTTGATGTGCGGCAGGCCCATCGCCCACCTGTTGATGATGAGGCAGCGCAGCCACTGCCAGCGGTAGATGCGCCGCGCATCCATCTCCTCGCTGGTGTGCCAGAACACGGGCGTCACCTCGCAGGACACGGTCGGTCGCCGTTGCCGTCGGCCGTTGTCGTCCGGAGCGACGCATGTTCAGAGCCTGTCCGTTAAGCCCCGGAATGGCCTATTCGGGGCCGATTCGGGTGCAAGTTGATAGGGGCGAACTTGGGCATCGTGCGCCCGATTCTGGCCGATATGACCCTTTCCGGGCCGATATGACCCTTTCCGGACAGGCTCTTCACATGCGTCGGTCCTTGCCATCAGCCGTTGTCGTTGTGGCCCCGCCGTCCTCGGCGGGGATCGCCCGAAGGGCGACTCCGGTCGTGGTCCCGTGCCACGCGCACTCCTGCCCGGGGGCCGTTGCGTCGGCTGAGCCACGCGAACGGCGAAGAACCGGGCGGGCTGGGAAGCCCGCCCCTCCGTACGACCCACGACAACAGCCCACCCGCGCGGCTTTGGGCCTACTCCCGCGTCACGTAGACATAGTATAAGCGCCGCGCTACCCGCTGATCATCACGGAGCTGGACGAGGAGGCCCTGGGCCTGCGGCGAGAGACGGCGACGGTCATCGACGACCGCGGCCGCGAAGATGCCGGCGAGCTGCAGCTCTCGAACTTCAGGCTGATCGAGGACCGGGAGACCGGGCACATCCTGATGGTCTTCAGCCGCTTCATGCCTCACCACGAGGATCACCTGAACTCGGGTGCGCACACGCATGTGATTGAGGTCGAGGGAGCCGTAGGTGAGTGGCATGGAGTCCGCGAGGGGGAAGGTTGTGGACTGACAGGCGACGAACAACTCCCCAGGAGCCCTGAAAGGCAATAGGTGTGTCGGCGGGGCCGGGCAAGGAGAGTGCAGACAGTGCCGGAGGAGCAGGAAGAGCGCGCAGAGTTGTCGAGTGACGAGGAGTTCAGTGCGGCCCTCGACCTGTCGGTCGCGCTCTATGAGGAAGGCGCGTTCGAGATCCGACCCTGGTCTTGGGGAGTGGACATAGCGGTCGACGATGATATGCTGGAGAGCGCCATCCCGAAGTACGGTCTTGGTATTGAGGACTACCGCAGGATACTGGACCGTGAGCTGGACGTGCTCCTCACAGCGGAGATACTCGGGGTGCCGGACGATCGCCTCGCTGACGCCCCTCCTCTGCGGGGCATTGACGAGGAGGGCCTGAAGCAGCTATGCTCAAGGCGAGAGCGGGTGCGCGCGCTCTTCCCGATAGGTAGGTTCGTTGCGGAACTCCGAGCCAAGCGAGATTGCGTCGCGAGCATTCTGGCGGGGATGACATGGGAGATCACCCGTAGCGACTCGTCGTCAGCCAAGGTGCAGGTTGCGCCAGTAGCTCTTCTTCGCTTCACATCAACAGTGCGCGAGTTGGTGTCCATGCCGGCCGACTCGCACCAGACCAGTGATGTCGGCACAATGATGCTGGCTTTGGGTCAGCCGGAGTCGCATCTCTTCGGGTGCACTCTCTCTGACGTCGATCACCTGATCCGGCAGCTACGAGCAGTTCGCGAAAGACTCGCAGATGGGAGAATGGGGGATGCAGATGGGTGAAGTCGGCACACAGAGACTGCCGGGCAGCGATTGGCCGCAGCGCGGTGGGCGGCCGGCCAGTAGTGCAACGCAGGCGTCAACGATCATGCCCGGTGCCGTGGATGAAGACCTTGCGACAGCCCTCCACCCCGCCACCCGGCGGATGATAGAGAGCATTGTCGACGACCGAGTGTGGGCTCTACGGGGCGTCGAGTTCACCGACTTCGGCTCGGGCGTTGACTTGCAGGTGTCCCGAGCCAAAATGCGTGTGCAGCAGATGGTGGGAAGCGTGAAGCTTGCAGCCGCCGAGGCTGCGGATGCCACCGACCTGTGCGAGCGCCTTGACGCAATCATGGGTCTCGAGGAGGAAGTCGAGCAGGCAATAGAGGCAGCAAGGGATGCGGGGTTCCGGAGCCTTCGACATGCGTTAGTGCTGGTGAAGCACGCCACACACAACACGTACGCCGAGGACATGACTGAGCGGCAGCTGCGGGGGCTCGTTGAAGCCACCGACCTACTGAGCGCGGATGATCCCTCGGAGGTTCCAGTGGAGCAGGTCTCAGACTGTCTGGCAGCGACTGGTCTCCAGTTCATCCCTGCTGTCCGAGACGAGTAGGGGGCGCCGCCACGGTGCGACTGCATGCAGACACCAGCGTCCTGGCGTCGCGCGTGTTCGACACAGAGGAACGTAGGCAGGCAGCCCGTGACGCGTTGGACGGGAACGAGGTCTGCTTGTGTGGATACGTTATGCAGGAACTACGTGCCACGTTCCTTCGGGACGCGGCACTCCTCTATCGCCTGGTGAAGGACTCCCCCGACGTATGGGAAGCACTGTTACGGCTCCGCAAGTATGACCGTACGCGACGAGAGACACGGGCTACTACACTTTTCGCACTGATCATGCGTGAGGTGTTCAGCGAGAAGAGAGCGGAGCCCACGGAGCAGGCTGTGCTTGACTACCTCGAAGTCTTCATCGAGGGCGAGATGATGCAGCAGCTCCGCAGAGGGCTACAGATCGTCGAGCACGACAACGTCCGCTGCCACCGGGCGGACAACGTTGGTGCTCCGAAGGGGCGCTACTACGAGGAGAGCTATCGCTGCACACACCCCGAGTGCGGATTGGCCGACTTCCTCCGCTCGAAGGTGGACCTACTCAGGGCTGTCGCGACAGCGCAATGCGGTCTTCAAGAGGACCTGCAATCAGCGGCGGCGGAGGGCGTGCGTGAACCTGACAGCATCCGCACGACGCAGTGCTACGGTACTCTCGCGGACCTGATCATCGCCCTGGAGTGCCCCGACGATGCCACCATCTGCACCACGAACGTCCGGGAGTTCTGCCCCATCTGTTCGGCACTTGGGGTGTCCGCGCCCATTGACGCCAATCCACAGCCGTAGCGTCCGCTACTCCCGCGTCACGTACACGTAGTACGCACCGCGCTCGTCGCCGTCCGCGGCGATGAACCACGCCTCGAACTCGCCCCGGTAGCGCGTCAGGTCCGCCTCGAAGGTCACGCGATCAGCGCCCGCGGGCACGTCCGCTGTCGCCTCGAAGTCCCCCAGCTTGATGCGCGCGCGTTGCGGGCTGATCGCCGTGCTCTCCTCGTCGGCCAGCGCCGCGTCGATGGGCAGGCCCAGCTCGCGCGGCCAGCGCTGCAGCTCGAAGCGGTAGTGCCCGTCGCGCTCGACCTCGACCTCCCAGCGCCCGGTTGACTTCTGCGCCGCGCGGATGGATGGCTGGTTCCAGGCGACGTCCCCGAGCACGTCCATCGCGCATAGCCGCGTCGGGTTCTCCTCGTCCGCGCCCAGGCTGATCGGGCAGACCTCGTCGAGGAGCGGTTCGATCCCGGCCCAGAACTCCTCGTGCGCCATGCGCAGCCGCCGCACCATGCCCGGGTAGTGCTCGGAGACATCGTTGCGCTGACCCGGATCGGCGGGCAGGTAGTAGAGCTCCTCGCCGCCGATGAGCCGCCAGTCGCGCGTCATGACCCCGTTCTCCCACATGCGCGGGGGCTCGGTGCTCTGGCGGTACTGCAGGAAGACCTCGCGGTCGGGCAGCGCCATGCTCTCGCCGCGCAGCAGCGGCGCCACCGAGAGGCCATCCCACGGCTTGTGGTCGGGCTCGTCGAGGCCGCACAGCTCGACGAAAGTGGGCAGCAGGTCGAGGTGCGTGACCAGCTCGCGCACGTCCCGCCCGCCGATGCCGCCCGCGGGCCAGCGGATGAAGAACGGGATGCGGTGGCCGCCGTCATAGTAGGAGCCCTTGCGCCCGCGCATCCCGGCGTTGTAGCCCTTGCCGGTCTGTTCGACCCAGCCGGCCGAGGAGCCGTTATCGGTCATGAAGATCAGGATGGTGTCCTCAGCAAGCTCCAGGTCATCGAGCAGCGCCACCAGCCGGCCCCAGTTCTCGTCGATGTTGGTGATCATCCCGTAGAACTCGGGCTCGGGGATGTCGAGGTCGCCGCGGTACAGGTCGGCGTACTCATCGGCGACGAGGTAGGGTGAGTGCGGGGCGTTGGTCGCCAGGTAGCAGAGGAAGGGCTCGTCGCGGCTGTCGTCGATGAAGGCCATGGCCTCGTCGAACCAGATATCGGTGCAGTAGCCCTCGTGGGCGACCGGCTCGGAGTTGTGGAAGTAGGTGTCATCGAAGTAGGAGTTGCCCCAGAAGTCCGGGGTCTGCCCCACGCCGCCGCCCCTGTGCGCGACGACGGTCTCGAAGCCGCGGTCCTGCGGGCGGTACGGGTAATTGTCGCCCAGGTGCCACTTGCCGAACATGCCCGTCCGGTACCCGTTGTGGGCGAAGACGTCGGCCATGGTGGTCTCGTCGCGGCGCAGGATCGAGCGCCCCCAGCAGGTGGCC
>JALGUI010000264.1 GCA_029820915.1 Candidatus Zipacnadia bacterium
TAGCGCAGCAGTCGGCACTCCTCGAGCGTGTAGCCGGTGGGCTTCTCGGTCACCACGTGCTTGCCGGCCTGCAGTGCCGCGATAATCTGTTCGGCGTGCAGGTGGCTGGGGGTGCAGATGTCCACGATGTCGATGTCGTCGCGCGCCAGGGCGTCATGGTAGTCGGTCGAGATCGGGGTATCGGGGGGGAACTCGAGCTCATCCCGGGTCGCGCAGGCCAGATCCTCCGCGACGTCCACGAGCATGGCGACCTCAACCTGCGGATGGTCCAGCCAGGCCCGGATGTGCCCGCGTGCGACCTTGCCACAACCGACGATGGCGACCTTCATGGCGTGTCCTCCTCAGAGTGGCGGCCCGACGATCAGGCTGATGACCATCCACACGGCCTGGGCCAGCGCGCCGCCCAGCACCAGCCCCAGGAACAGCGGCCGCAGGTGCAGGTAGGCGCGCGGGCCGGCGTACCTGGTGATCCCCCGCGCGATGGCCCAACCGATCATCACCGAGAACCACTGGGCGGTGACCTGCCAGCCGCACGGGATCAGCATGCCGAGCGGGTGGACCGGCCACCACATGAACTGCCGGTAGAGGAACTGCAGCAGCCACATGAGCCCCGCGCCGAGCAACATCCAGTGGAAGCTGAGCGCCGGGTTGGGCTGGTCGATCATGCGCATGCCCCACAATACCCCGTAGTAGGGCGAGCCCATGCCGCCGGAGTGCTGCTGCCAGCGCGTGGTAGTGGACAGCATCAGGCTCTCGTTGTACGCCAGGTGCAGCAGCGTCGTGCTGTTGACCGCGATCAGCACCGCGCCCGCCACGAGCAGCGCGGTGATGAACCGGCGATCGCGGAAGCCTTCTGTGTCGGCGATCTTCAGCCCGTGGATCACCTGCGGCTGCAGCGCGTGGCGCTTGTACCACGAGAACATGGTGTTGAAGAACCCGATCAGCGCCATGTTGGGCAGCCCCATGGCCCGCGCGGGGACGACGGCGGTCAGGAATTGAGCCGGCAGGTTGTCCACCTGCAGCGTCGGCAGGCCCGACTGGGCGGTCAGCAGCGCGAAGCCGAAGGTCAGGGCCAGGGTAGCCAGTATGAAGCTGATCGCGACCCAGAAGCTGATGCCCGCCGACACGCTCCACCAGCACATCCCCAGCAGCCCCAACACGAAGGCGACGAGCATCCAGCGGTCGGGGTGGCGGCGCGCGGTGCCGCCGCGGCGCAGGTCGGCCCACAGGTCGCGTAGCATCGTGCCCAGGTCGCTCCGCGCAGCCCAGAAGACGAAGGCCAACAGCCCGATGTAGGCGCCGCCCTCGATGTCCTTCTGGCTCCCCCAGCGGTTCCAGCGCAGTGGGCCCAGGGTCGGATCGCCGAGGAAGCGCGAGAAGACCATGATGCCGAGCATGAGCAGGAAGAACACGAAGATGCCCAGGGCAATGGCCGCGGGCATCAGGTAGGCGATGCCGATCAGGGGCAGGTCCACCCACGCGCGCGACCACGACGCCCCCGCCAGGATGTTCCAGGGCGCGTTCTCGAACAGCATGGTGAAGCTGAAGTTGCGCGGGATGTCCGGGATCGCGGGGAGGTATCTGTGCGCCGAACGCAGGCTCTCGATCAGCGCCACCACGCCCATGCCGATGGCCATGAGCCGCACGCGACCGGCCGTCTCGGACATGCCGAAGTGCCCGTGGCCGGCGACGAAGAGCGGGATCTCCGCCAGCGGGAAGGGCAGGCGCTCGTGGTCGATCCACCGCCGCCGGAAGATGCCGAGCATGGCCGTGCCGGTGACCAGGTAGAGCAGGGCCAGGACGCCCCAGCGGACCAGCGGCCCGATCCACAGCTTCCACGGGATGCCGCCGGTGCGGGCGCCCTCGAAGAAGCCCCGCGCCGCCACCTCGTTGGTCACCAGCAGCGTCTCGGCCATCGCCGGGATCGCCTCGTCCTCGAAGCGATTGGTGGGCGTGGCGAAGTAGCGGAGCGACGGGATGATCTGCGGGATCTGCAGCACGGTGAAGGCCGTGGCGAAGCCGCCGATGCTCACGGTGAGCGCGTAGAACAGCAGCCCCGCCCGCACCAGCTTGCCTGAGTCGCCGGACCAGCGGCGGACGATGGGCGCCAGGATCCAGCACACGATGGCGAGCACGGCCAGCGGGCCGGGAGGCAGGTAGCCCGCAACCGGGTCGCCCGCCCGAGCGACGTAGGTCATCCAGGGCACCGCGGCACAGAAGGCGATGGCGACCAGGCAGACGGCGACCAGCGTTCCCACGCCGAGCCGTGGGGCATCGCCTGCCGCGATATCGGGATCTCTTGTGGGTGCTATGGCCATCGCGTCACGGTGGCGTCAGGTCGCATTCCGGTGTCGCTGGGGGGAACGGCGTGGGGTTCGCCTCGGTGGTGCGCCATCCCTGCCCCACCGGGCGGGGATGGCAGTGCACGCTTGGCCTGCCCCCGATGGTGGTGCCGGTTGCAGCGTGGTACTTGGGGCCTGTCTGCGCAGCGCTGAGCGGGGCGCGAGTGAGCTGAGGCGCACGCAGGTCGAAGCGTGCCCGCCGGGGAACCCCGCGCCGTGACCAAGCAGCGGCAAGCGCCGCCCGCAGTGCGCGAGGGAACGCCATGAGGCCCCGGCCCGACCTGCTCGACGACCGCTCGCCCCGTGACATCGAGGTAGTGCAGCTCACCACCGACCCGGAAGTGCCCGCGTCCCACGTCTACATGGAGGCGCAGGTATTCACGCCGGACTCGCGGCGGCTGGTCCTGCACCGCTCCTGCCACGCTCACGGGAGCGACAAGGACGACCCGTTGCACCGGTACCTGCTGTGCGACCTCGAGGATGGCTGCACGCTGTCGCCGCTGACTGAGGAGCTCGGCGCGACCGGCCCGTCGGTCAGCCCCTGCGGGGAGTATCTCTACTACTTCGTCAATGAGACGCAGCTCGGCGGCGGCACTCTGAGCCTGAAGCGCGTGGACCTCGACGGCGGCGAACGTCGGACGATCTGCGTGCTCGATGCGCCGCTGCCGGGGACGAGCTTCCGCCCCAGCCGCATCTATCCCCTCTCGACCATCTCGTCGGACGGTCGGCGCATCGCCATCTCAGGCTTCCTGGGCGACGGCAGCACCGAGGGCGCGCCCTACGGCCTGATGGTGTTCGACATCGAGGCCGCGACCGTCGAGTTGGTGATGCGGGGGCCGACCTGGTGCAACATCCACCCACAGTACTGCCGGTCAGCCGACCCGGACGCGAGCCACGACATCCTGGTCCAGGAAAACCACGACAACATCGCCAACGCCCAGGGGGTGACGGAGAGGCTGACCGGCGGGCTCGGAGCCGACATCCACGTCATCCGCGACGACGGGACGGGCTTCCGCAACATGCCGTGGGGGCGAGACGGGAACGAGTCCTGCCAGGGGCACCAGTGCTGGCGCGGGCACAGTGAGTGGGCGATCACGAGCACGGGCACGCGGGAGCCGGCCGAGGCACAGCTCATCGAGGGGCGCGCGGCGCCCCACGCGGGCCATGTGGGCATCGCGACACCGGGCGGCGTCCGCAACGACCTGAGCCGCGACTTCGCCGACCCGCACTTCTACCACTTCGCCACCGACATCGCCGGAGAGCGCATCGTCTCCGACGCCGGGCCGCTGGACGAGGAGGCGTCGATCTACGTGGCCGAGCTGGGCGAGCCGGGACAGGCGCCGCTGCGCGACTTCCGCTACCTGGTGAGTCCGCGCTCAACGTGCGACAAGGGCGCGCACATCCACCCGTTCCTGTCGCCGGACGGCACGATGGCGTTCTTCAACTCCGACGAATCGGGGCTCCTGCAGGCCTACATGATCCGCGGGCTGTAGGACACGCGGCGGCGCCGCGCGACCAGGGCCACTGGCGTCTAACGACCGCCCCGCCGAAGCGTAGCGCGGCCATCCTACTGCGTACAGTGGTTACTTGCGGAAGTTCGCGTATCGTCCTGCGGACCTCCCCCGCCGGTCCCGCCCAGAGGCGGGACCGGCACCCCCTCCGTTCCGGAGGGGGAATAAAAATGCTTCTCCCTGGACTGAGTGGATAGCGCATTTACGCTTCCTTATGTGTTCTCCCCCTCTCCGGCACGGCTATGCATTACCCACATCTCGGGCACGGTCGGTGCGTCTGCGCCGCACGTCGTTGTCGTGCGGAGGGGCTGCCCGAGCGTCGGACCCCGCCCAGGGGCGGGGTCCGCGCGAGGGTGAGGCGCGCCAGCGCCTCAGCTTCCATGCCAGCCCGGCCGTTGCGTCGTTTGCTCCCGC
>JALGUI010000265.1 GCA_029820915.1 Candidatus Zipacnadia bacterium
TGTTGCACTGCAACTCTACTCGATCCGAGAGAACATGGCCGAGGACGTGCCCGGCTCGCTCGAAGCCGTCGCCGAGATGGGCTACGACGGCGTGGAGTTCGCCGGCTTCTTCGACTACGAGACCGAGCAACTCGCGCAGATGTGCGCGGATCTGGGGCTCGACATCGCGGGCGCGCACGTGCAGGTGACCGCCATCGAGGGCGATGAGATCGAGGCGACGATCGACCAGCAGCTCGTGCTGGGCAACGACTTCGTGGTGGTCCCGGGGCTGCCCGAGGACTACAGCAACAGCGTGGACGCCTGGAAGCGCACCGCCGACGTCTCTACAGCAACAGCGTGGACGCCTGGAAGCGCACCGCCGACGTCTTCAGCGCCGCCATCGGCGCCTTCGTCGATGCCGGCCTGGAGCTGGGCTACCACAACCACAAGGCGGAGTTCGAGCCGCTGGAGGGTCAGATCCCGTGGGACGTGTTCATGGGCGCGACCGACGAGCGCGTCTTCGGCCAGCTCGACATCGGCCACGTTTACCGCGCGGGCAATGACCCGGTCGCGTACCTGAAGAAGTACCCGGGCCGCTACGTCACCGTCCACGTCAAGGACTTCGGCGAGGGCGACGCGGACGTGCTGGTCGGCGAGGGCATCGCGGACTGGGACGCGATCTTCCCGCTGTGCGAGGGCGTCGCCGGGACCGAGTGGTACATCGTCGAGCAGGAGGTCTACCCCGTGCCGCCCATGGAGGCGGTCGCGAAGTGCCTGAAGAACATGCGAGCGATGGGACGTTAGTGACTCCGCAGGTTCACCGCATCGGATCGCTACCCGTGCCCGGCGTCGCGTCGGGCCAACGGGGGAATCAGGGAGGTGCGTCACATGTCATACAGGCTGTGGGGAGCGTGTGGGCTGTGTGTCACGCTGATCGTCGCTCTTGCGCTGGTCGCCGGGTGCCCGTCCGAGGAGTCCGCGGAAGTCTCGGTCGAGCCGCCGATGGAGGTCGAGCCCCCACCCGGCGAGATCGCGCCCGCCGAGGAGACCGCGGCCGCACCGACTTCGTTTGAGTGGACCGACGCCCCGTCGGTGGAGCAGATTCCATCGGGGCCCGTGGCGGGCATGATGAACGGCACGCCGTTCACCGCCCAGACGGTCCGCGTCAAGCGAGACGACGAGGACACATTCCTGCTCCAGATATCGAGCAAGCTGCCCGACCCGCCGGACAACCCGACGGGCATGCTCCTCGACGACGACGGCTGGGAGCTGACCTTCGCGATGGAGGAGGGCTCCGTCGGCGCGCTGCAGTGGGCCGTAGCGGACGACAAGGAGTTCGACAACGAGCACGTGTACTACTGGTACCAGGAGGACGGCAGCCCCATAAGCGTCAACTACCCGTGGGGCGCCGCGCTCGAGATCACCGAGTGGACCGTGGACGAGGCGGACGAGGACAGCTACATCCTCGGCGCCATCAAGGGCAAGGTCGCCCTGGTCATGGAGGACGACGAGAAGAGCTGGGTGGCGGGCGAGTTCGACGCCGTCTACTACAGGTGGTAGGCCCGATCCACGGGACCTGACGCCACGAGGCGCCCCGGTTCGCCGGGGCGCCGCTGCACGTACGCCCTCTCCACGAAGACCTCGCACCGGGGCCCAGATAAGTCAGTCCTAACTAAGGAAACGCACAGAGCGGGAGTGCGGGGCGTGTGGACGGTTCTTTCGGTCGCAATGGCGGCGCTTTCGGTGGCCACCTTCCCTGCGGAGCGTCGATGGGCCGCGCTCCACGGGACCAGCGCCGAGAGCCCGTGTGACCATCCCAGAAAAAAGGGACTGCACTGGTTGCGAAAAGGAGGGTTCTTCCGACGCATAAGGAATCTCGCATAGGTACAGCGGGATTCCCCAGATCTTCGAGAACAGGAGCCTGAATGATGGCGAACGAGCAGACCGAGCGTACGAGGATATACACCGCGTTTCTTTCGGCTGGTCTTCCCGTCGGCTACGAGGCGTACCGCCGGCATCATCCGCACGTCAAGGTGATGCAGAATCAGGAGATCCACGAGATACTTCAGGATGAGCTCGCAGATGTGGAGTTGGTGGGCGACGCCGAGGTTCAGAAGGCTGAAGATGCCGTGTCCGCCATACGGCAACAGGAGCAGGACCTCGATGGCGTCCTCGTGTTTGGCCCGCCCTCGGCTGAGCTGATATCGATCGGGCTGCCCATGGTCGCCGTCGAACGTCCTCTACAGGGATGCACGACGGTGCCCTTTCATGCCTATGAGGACAGCAGAGTCCTCACAGCCTTTCTGCCCGCACACCGCGACAAGGACGCCGAGGTCTACTCACGTCGGCTGACCGACATAGCCCGCAAGCTTGAGCTGATTGACGCCATAGCTCAGATGAAACGGCTTAGAGTTCTGGTTGTAACGGACAAGCCTGTTCTGGGCTATTTCGAGCCGATGGATGTTCAAATCGAGGCGACCCGAGAGGAATACGAGGAAACGTACATCGACAACCTGACAGAGACATTCGGGACACAGTTCATAGCTGTTCCGCAGGAAGACCTGCTGGGCAGAATGCCGAAGATGGATCAGCAAGAGGCAAGGGAGATAGCCGACGGATGGATTGCCGAAGCCATGGCCCTTCGTGGCACAGATCAGGAGCAGGTCTTTGAATCGGCGAAGCTCTATCTTGCCATGAAGGAGCTAATGGCTGAACACGACTGTGGTGCCATCACCACTGAAGGATATGGATGGCCGCCGCACGGGTACGACAAGGGGATAGCATCGCAGGGCCTGCCCTCCTCACAGCTCTGCACTGACGGCATCGCCGCCGCCTCCGAGACCCTGACAGACTGCTTGCTCACTCAGCAACTGGCGCTCTACATCACCGGCAGCGCGGGGCTATTGGGCGATTACACACTCGATCCCTTCAACGGCACGGCGATAGTGGCACACTGTGAGGGCACCTTCAGGCCGTACGCAGACGAGAGAAGGGCACCCTACATCATTCGGAATCTGCCCTTTGTCGCAGAGAACGTCGGCGGGGCGTGCGTGCAGATAAACTACCCCATCGGCGAGACCGTAACCGTCGCGAAGCTGGGTACGCACGAGAGGAAGCTCTCTGTCTTCACCGGCCAGACTGTCTCCGGGGAGGAGCTCTTCCCGTATTGGGATGATATACTGGGCAGGAACAAGCTCGCGATCAAGACCGATGCCCAGGCGCTGCTCGAGAACGTTGATTGGCAGGCCTTTGGCAATCACAGAACGGCGTTCTTCGGCGACTTCAGACAGCAGTTCAAGGACCTGGGGAAGCTGATCGGGTTCGAAGTGGTAGAAAAGGACCGATAGCCACGTCACCAACGCCCCCTGAGGCGTGGTTCGCGGCTCCGAAGCGGCACGAAGTCATGTGCTTGCAGGCGTGAGGCGTCCCGAGTCACGGGGCGCCTCACCGCGTACGGGCGGCAGACGGAGGACATGGCGGCGGCCGGGAGGAAACGGGCCAGGCCGCCAACCGAACCGGTCATGGGGGTTGCCATGCTCGCGCGCATTCACTCAGCCGCGATCCTTGGAGTTGACGCCTATCCCGTGCAGGTGGAGGTGGACGTCTCCTTCGGCGAGCGCGGGATGACCATCGTCGGCCTGCCCGACGTCGCGGTGCGCGAGAGCGTGCAGCGCGTCGAGGCACCGGCGAGCGCATCACCGTCAACCTCGCGCCCGCCGACATCCGCAAGGAGGGCCCCGTCTTCGACCTGCCCATCGCGCTGGGCATCATCATCGCCACCGGCCAGGCCGCCGCGGACGATGTCCTCGACGAGGTGGCGCTGACCGGCGAGCTGTCGCTCGACGGCCGCCTGCGCGCCATCTCGGGCGCGCTGCCCATGGCGCTGGGGAGCCGCAAGGCGGGGCGCCGGGCACTCGTCGCGCCGCCGCCCAACGGCAATGAGGCGGCGGTGGTCGATGACTTCGAGGTCTACACCGCCGAGACGCTCTACGACACCGTCAAGCTCCTCGAGAACGATCTGTGCGATGAGCCCGTGCGCGTCAGCGAGGAGCAGATCGACCTCGCGACGCCTCCCTACGAGGCCGACATGGCCGACGTCAAGGGGCAGGACCACGTCAAGCGGGCGCTGGTGATCGCGGCGGCGGGCGGGCATAACTGCCTGATGATTGGGCCGCCGGGGTCGGGCAAGACCATGCTGGCGCGCCGCATACCCTCGATCCTGCCGCCCATGACCCTCGACGAGGCGCTGGAGGTCACCAAGCTCTACTCCGTCAAGGGCCTGATGCGCCCCGGCGACGCGCTGATCCGCACCCGCCCCTACCGCCACCCGCATCACACGGTCTCGACCGCGGGCCTGATCGGCGGCGGCACCATCCCGTCGCCGGGCGAGGTGTCGCTGGCCCACCACGGCGTGCTCTTCCTCGACGAGCTGCCGGAGTTCCCGCGCAGCGCACTCGAGGTCATGCGCCAGCCGCTCGAGGACGGCGACGTGACCATCGCGCGCGCGCAGAGCACGCTAACCTTCCCCGCGCGCTTCCAGTTCATCGGCGCCATGAACCCGTGCCCGTGCGGCTTCCACACCGACCCGCAGCGTGAGTGCACGTGCAGTCCGTCGCAGATCCAACGCTACCTCAAGCAGATCTCCGGGCCGCTGCTGGACCGGATCGACATCCACATCGAGGTCCCGCGCCTGACCTCCGAGGAGGTCATGCAGAGGGAGCCCGGCGAGCCGTCGGCGGCGATGCGCGAGCGCGTGGTGGCCGCCCGCGAGCGCCAGCGCGAGCGCTTTGCCGACGCGCCCTTCCACAACAACGCCGAGATGAACACGCGCGCGCTGCGCGAGTTCTGTCCGCTCTCGCCCGAGGTCGAGTCGCTGCTGAAGACCGCCATCGAGCAGCTCGCCCTCTCCGCGCGCGCCTTCGACCGCATCGTCAAGCTCTCGCGCACCATCGCCGACCTCGAGGGCGCGGACGAGATCGGCGTGGCCCACGCCGCCGAGGCCGCGCAGTACCGCTCCCTGGACCGCAGCCTGTGGGGGTAGGGCAGCCGCCAGCTACCAGCCGCGAGCTGTAAGGAGGGGCCGCACGAGGGGCGACTGCGAAGCAGTCGCGCCGAGGTCGGCCCAACACGGTCGTTCGTCGTTCGGCGCGACGCATGTTCACATGCGTGCGCCGTTGCCGTCGTCGCGTGCCGTCAGGAGGGGCGGTGCTCCGCAGACTGCTTCGCAGTCTGGCACCGCCCGGTCGTTCGCCGGCGCGGTTGCCGTGCCGTTTGGAGGGGAGGGCCTACGGCAGATGCTTCGCATCTGGCCCTCCCGGCCGTGGCCGTCGCCGTTTGCTGTTCTCGTTCGGCGCGACGCATGTTCACATGCGTGGGCCGTTGCCGTCGTCGCGTGCCGTCAGGAGGGGCGGTGCTCCGCAGACTGCTTCGCAGTCTGGCACCGCCCGGTCGGTCGCCGTCGCGGTTGCCGTGCCGTTCGGAGGGGAGGGACTACGTTCCCTCCCGGCTGTTGCCGTCGTGAGGAGGGGCCGCACGAGGGGCGACTGCGAAGCAGTCGCGCCGAGGTCGGCCCAACACGGTCGTTCGTCGTTCGGCGCGCGTTGCCGAGGACAGGGGGCATCTGCATGTTTCCGAAGGCTTACATCGACTCGTTCTGGCAGCCGGACCTGCGGCCACAAGTGTTCGTCGCGATGAGCTTCGACAAGAAGTACGAGGAGCGCTTCTCGCAGGTCTTCGCACCCGCCATCCGGTCAGTGAGTGTGGGAGGCGAGGGCCTCGAACCGTTGCGCGTAGACTACAGACGGCGAGGCGAGGACATCCTTACCGAGATCGTTGATGGGATCATCCACTCGCAGCTCTTCCTGGCCGACGTCTCGGTGGCACAGGAGGACCCGCAGAAGCGAGGGCGCTTCCGCAACGGCAACGTGATGTACGAAATTGGAGTAGCGGTCGCTTGCCGCCAGCCCAGTGAAGTGATCCTCGTCCGCGAAGATGACGAGGCGACGCTGTTCGATGCAAGCACGATACCGCATGAGCAGATGGACTTCCGCCAACCGGAAGCGTCCATCATGAGGCTGGCCGCGACCATGGTGTCGCGCCTGAACGAGCGGGCACTCCTCAGAGACGCGCGGGTTGAGAAGGCCCTGAGGGAACTCGGCCCAGCGGATATCCACATACTGGAAACCATGTTCGCGCTAGAAGAACATGAAGTGTGGCTCGGCCGGAATGCGGAGGGCAACATGCCCCTGCCATGGCAGATTGCGCTGCCTCGGCTCCTCGACCGCGGTCTGGTGCATCTTTCGGCCTATGCGAGTGGCGGCGTGCCCGGCTACAGACTGACCACCATGGGCACGGTGGCCGCAGGTCACACGGTACAGGTGCGCAAGCGCATAGCGGAAATGGCGCCCGCCGACGATGACGGGGACGCACAGACGCCACCTGCGAACGACAACGACCGGGCGGGGACGTAGCCCCGCCCCTTCACAACGACAACGACAGAGGAGACCGATGATGCCCGAGACGGTGCACCGCTTCATTCCCGCGCGCGAGCTGATGAACCTGGTCGCCGGCAATTGGGCGAACTGGAAGTCCGACCTGGAGACCGAGCGCGAGCATTACCGGAACGATGACCCGGCCTACCGCGTGTTGTGGATCGACCGCTGACGTCCTCTGCCAACGGCCGCGAACGACCCGTACCGCGCTCCCTTTCCTTGCCACCGACGTGGCGCGGATCGACATCTTCGGTGGCACGAGGACACGTCACCGCACGGAGGCGGACGCACTATGGAGCCAGGCGATCCGATGTGGGTGCCGCTCGACGACGAGCTGGCTCCCGTGTACGGGGCCTACGGAAGCTACCCGACCGAGCATGACCCGGCGCTTGTCGAGACGCATGGCGACGCGCCGTGGGACGAGGTCTACAGGCTGATCGACCGCCTCACCGGCCCGGACAGCGTCGTGCTGGACCTCGGCTGCGGGGCCGGGTTTCACGTCTGCACCGTGGCGCCGGAGGTCGGGCACGTGTGGGGCTTCGAGCAGGATCCGCGCCTTATCGCGGCGGCCCGCCAGCGCGTGGAGCACTGTGGGCTGGGCAACGTGACGCTGATCGAGGGCAACAACTCGGAGGCCGACGACTTCGAGTGCATCCCGGACGACTCGCTTGACCTTGGCATCAGCATCCGCGGCCCGAACGTGACGCCGTGGCTGCTGGACAAGCTGCGGGAAAACGCGCAGTGGCTGCAGGAGATCTACCGGCACTACCTCGGCCTCAGCGCCGCATTCGGCCGAAGCTGGACGACCTTCCTGCCGCACGCGCCGGGCGGCCCGGACGCGATCGTACGGGAGTACGCCGGGCTCGGCCTGCTCCCGGTGAGCATTCGCACGTTCTACTATGAGCACTACTTCCGTGACGCGGAGCATCTGGCGGCCTACCTGAGCGTCGGGGACTTTTTCCTGTCCGGGACCGACTACGAGCGGGCCGGGGATAGAGCCGCCCTGGAGCTGTACTGCCGCTACAACAGCACGCCCAGGGGCATCCGGCTGGTCGGCACCACCAGGCTCTACCTGTTCCGCCGCACCGAGCCGCCGCGCGCCCCGGCGCTGGCCGGCACCTGACGCCAGCAGCCGCGGGGCCGCCACTGCACGACAACGGCCGGGAGGGCCAGATGCGAAGCATCTGCCGCAGGCCCTCCCCTCCGCAACGACGACGAGGGAGCCCCCGCAGGCGCACGCCCCGACAGCGTCGAACCCCTCATCCGACGCGCACAACGCCACGCCGAAAGTGGAGTGCTGCACGTGACCGATATCGTCTACCGCTTCATGCCCGCGCGCGAGCTGATGAACCTGGTCGCCGGGAACTGGGCGAGTTGGCGGTCGGACCTGCCCATCGAGAGGGAGCCGCACCCGGAGGACGGATCGCTGGTCGAGGTGCCTGCGCTTCACCCCGGAGGAGGCGGCGGTGCGCGGGGGGGGCGCCTGCCGCGGCGGCGTTGTGGCCCTCGATATTGCGCTGCTCACCGAGGGCCAGGACTACGTGCGCGAGGGCGGGGACGTCTGCGTGCTCGCCGATGTCCTGATCGCTGAGCGGGTGACCATCGAGCTGCTG
>JALGUI010000266.1 GCA_029820915.1 Candidatus Zipacnadia bacterium
AGTGACAGGCTTGGTCCCCGGGCTTGAGTACGCCGTCCTGGCGCTTGTCGGGCCCATGGAGGATCCGACTCTGGCCGGCTACCGCGAGCCGGCATACCTCCCGGGCGATGGGCCTGTTGAGGTCACCATCGAGCTGATGACGCGCGCGGAGCTGGAGGCGCTGCGCCGCTAGGCCGGACTATTCGTCAACGATGTGGCCGCAATTCCGAGACGGGCCGTTGATACGGCGCACACCGCCGAGAATCCATGTCGGGCTGGAAGCTGAGAGTGCGCAGGTGCGCGCTCTCACCTGCGCCCGATCCCGCCGCGGGGCGGGATCAGACCCAGGCCGACCTACGCGAATAATGCGGGCTGGGGCGCGAAGCCGGCGCCGCGCGCCTGGTCGTGCCACGCCGGGGCAATCGATCTGCTCGCAGGCCCTACGCCATCTTCGGCCGCACCGGCCTGCCCGTCGCCGCCGACTCGTTGGCGGCCAGCGTCACATCGCCGCACCGGCCTGCCCGTCGCCGCCGACTCGTTGGCGGCCAGCGTCACATCGCAGGTGCGCAGCCCCTCCTCGTAGGAGCACGGGATCAGCGACTGATCCCCAACGCGGATGGCGTCCACGAAGGCCTGGTCGATGTGAGGACGCTCCTCGGGCTCGCCGTCAAGCTCCGGCGCCGGAGTGCCGGTCACCGTGATTTGCGACGTTGACCAGCCGATGATCTGATCGCGCAGCAGGATGTTGATGTCGCTCTTGCCGCCGCCGGCGGTCATCATCGGGCTCGTGACCATGGTCGCGATGGCGCCGTTATCGAAGGTCAGCAGTACGCCCTGGCTGTCGGGGATGGTGATGCCCTCGATGTCGCCCATGGCCAGCAGGTCGTAGCGCGCGTAGACCTCGACGACCTCCGCGGCGGTCATGTAGCGCATCAGGTCGAGTTGGTGCGTGGTCTGCTCGTGGAGTTGCCCGCCCGACTGGTCCATCACCCGCCACCACGGCGTCCCCGGCAGCCCGCCCCAGCGATGCGACGACATCATGGCCACCTGCCGGTCGGCCAGGTAGGCCCTGATGCGGTTCGAGGTGTCCATCAGCCGGAGCTGGTAGCCGACGCTCGACAGCACACCCGCGCTCTGGATGGCCTCGAGGACCTCGAAGCCCTTCTCCATGTCGAGCACCACCGGCTTCTCGACGAACAGGTGCAGCCCTGCCTCTGCCGCCAGCACCTCGGCGTCGGTATGGGCGAAGGGCGGCACGCTGACGTACAGCGCGTCCATCTCTATCTCGTCGAGCATCCGGTAGTAGTCGGTGTACGCCTCGGCGGCGTGCTCCACAGCGGCATCGCGCGCCGATGCCTCGACGATGTCGCAGATCGCGACGATGGTCGCGCCCTCGACCTCCGCCAGACGCCCCATGTGGCCGCGCGCGTTTCCGCCCGCGCCCACGAACCCGATCTTCACCTCAGTCATCTGTCATGCACTCCCCGTTCCGTGACACGCCTGAGCAAGTGGCGGGGAGGTTCGCGCAGCATCGCCCCCACTCCTGCTCATCTCACGATCCTGGCACAACGCGGGAATCCACACTGCTCGCGGGAGGAGACTCCCGGAGGGCCGTCGAAGCGCCGCCACCAACGTCGTTCGTAGGGCAGGCATCCTGCCTGCCGCCAACGTCGTTCGCAGGGCAGGCATGCTGCCTGCCACCAACGTCGTTCGTAGGGCAGGCATCCTGCCTGCCACCAACGTCGTTCGTAGGGCAGGCATCCTGCCTGCCACCAACGTCGTTCGTAGGGCAGGCATCCTGCCTACCGGCATCGCAGGCTGGAAGCCTGCGCCACGATTGGGTTCCCAGGAGGCGGCGGGCGGCTGGCGATTACCGTCCCGCGGCTGGACGATCGCGAGATCGTCCTCATATCATAGCCGGATGGGAGGCAGCGACACATGAGTGCATCCGACCCCGCCCGCCCGCGCATCATCTTCAACGACGACGGCAGCAACTTCCTGTACGCCTGGGACGACCTGGGGGCCGACGACCTGCGCACTTACCTGTCGTACCTCGACGACACGCACGTGGACATGGTGGCGTGGTGCGTGGCCTTCGGGGGCTACGTGACCTACTACGAGAGCAGGGTGGCCGAGCGCATCGGCACTGGCTTCGCGGTCACCGACCGGGTCAAGCAGCGCCGCTGGGCGCACAACCGCGAGCGGCTGGCGCGCGAGGCGGGCGACTACTGCGGCTTCGTCTTCGACACGCTGCGCGAGATGGGCATTGCGCCCCTGGCGAGCTTCCGCATGAACGATGCGCACATGAGCTCCGATCCGGTCGGGCCGGTCGCCGGGCGGTTCTGGATGAACCATCCCGAGTGGCGCATCGGCGAGCCCTTCGGCTACTATCGAAGCTGCCTCGACTACGCCCAGCCGGCGGTGCGTGAGTACCTGCGCAAGCTGGTCATGGAGGCGGTGGAGAAGTTCCCGGACATCGCGGGCATCGAGCTGGACGCGATGCGCTCGCCGTTCTTCTTCCGCGATGGCGAAGGGCAGCGGAACGCGCCGATCATGACCGACTTCATCGGCCGGGTGCGCGCGGACCTGGACGAGGCCGCCGAGCGGATGGGCCGCGACCGTTACTACCTGCGCGTCAACGTGCCGCGCAGCCCCGAGCTGGCGCTCGAGTGCGGGCTGGATGTGGGGGCCTGGGATGGCGACGGGCTGGTCGATGGCATCTCCCCGGGCTGCTACCCGACCGACTACCGTGTGCCCATTGAGGCCTGGAAGTCGCTGCTGGGTGACCGTACGGCCGTCCACAGCTATGTGAACTGCAGTCCGGGAACCGGGCAGTATCACTCGGTTGAGGAGTACCGCGGTGCGGCCGCCAACGCATACGGTGCCGGCGCCGACGGCGTGTACCTCTTCAACGTCCCGTGCCAGATGACCGAGCTGCCCGGCCTGATCCCGCGTCCGGTCGATCAGCCGCCCTTCCCGCCGCCTGAGTTCCGCGAGCAGTGCTGGCACCCGGACATCACGCGCGTGCCCCAGGTGCTCTCGGAGCTGGGCGATCCGGGGCTCCTGGCGGGCCTCGACAAGTGCTTCCTGTTCCACGTGGAGGACCAGAGCTACCGCCACTACCCGCCGGAGCCGGACAGCATCGATCGCCACGGGGCTCACACGATTGAGGTGCCGTGGCGCTGCTACGAGGACTACGGGGGCGCCGAGGAGATCGCGATCGAGGTGAAACTGGTCGCGGTCACGATCAGGGACGAGTTCGAGCTCGCCGTGAATGGGGAGCCGCCGGCGTCTGAGCGCGTCGAGCGGCTGCACGCGCCCACCGGCCGCGACGAGCGCGTCCACTGGCGGAAGCTGGAGCCGTACTCGCTCTACCGGATCGACGCGACGGGCCTGCCACTGCAACACGGCGACAACACGCTGACGGTGACGCTGACCGAGCAGGAGCCCGACCTGTTCGGCCAGATCAAGGTGCGTGACCTCGAGGTGACGGTACGCTACGGGTAGGCGTGGGCCGTCAGGTGGTCGGCGCCAGCGCCGCGTCGATGCTCGCCACGACCTGCCGCGCCAACACCGCCGAGCCCTCGGGCGTGAAGTGCACGTCGGCGGGCTGCTGGATACTGCCGAGCTGAGGGAGCGCGAACGCGTACAGATCGTCGATGGCCATGCCGTGGGCGTGCATGATGGCTGCGGCAACCGTGTTGTAGCGCACCACGTCCCCCGGGGTGCGCGTCGCGCCCTTGACGTCCGCGGGGACGGGCGTCGTGGCGCACCAGATCAACTCCGCCCCGGTCTGCTCCAGGCGTGCCGTGAGCGTCTCGAGGTTCTCCTCGTACTGCTCGATGGGCACCCGGCGCACACCCTCCTCGTCCATGCTCATGTCGTGCAGCCCGAAGTTGAAGTGGATGACATCCCACCTGCCGTCGCCCAGCCAGGCCTCGATGCGCTCCAGGCCCCTCGTGGTCGGCCCGCAGTTCTCCAAGGCGCGATGCACGTTGGCCTTGCCCCGCAGCAACTCGCGGGTGGGCAGCGTGTAACCCACGGATATCGAGTCGCCGATGAGCAGCACGCGCGGCAGGTCCGGGTGGTCCTCGATCGGCTCGAAGGCCGGGTTTGCCTGTGCGCAGAGCTGGCTCCAGATACTCAGCGGTAGAATCGCCATCTGTCTCCCTCCAAGCTGGCACGCGGAATGCTCAGGCCTCGATCGGCAGCCGTCCGTGTTCCTGCACGGCGCGGTTGATAGTCATGCAGCCGGGGATCCATCGGTCCGGCGGCATGTCCTCGGTGATGCTGATGAGGAAGCCGTTGCCCGGCGCCGCCTGCTTCATCAGGTCTATGGTGACCTCCTCCATCTCCTCGTCGCTGCGCAGGAAGACGGAGGACGGGTAGTTGATCCACAGCGCCTTGTCGGGCCAGGCCGCGCGCGCGTCGGCGACTGACATGTCGGTGTCGGGCGCGGGCGAGAACGCCTCGATGTAGTCGAGACTCGTCTCCGCGATGGCGTCGGCGATGAGCCCGCAGTTGGCGTCGAAGTGGACGCCGACCAGCTTCCCGGCCGCGTGCATGATCTCGCAGAACTCCTCGTAGTTGTGCACGTAGTACTCCCGGAAGCGCTGCTCGCCGACGATCTCAGGGCTAACGTTGCCGCCGTAGTTGAAGTACATGCACGGGCTCTCGGCGCAGATGGGGTAGACCCGCCGACGGTTCTCGACCAGCGCGTCGAAGAGCTTGAGCACCTCGTCGCGGCGCTCGGCCCACTCGACCGCGAACACCTCGACGCCCATGTAGGTGTGGATGATCGCCTGCATGGGCTCGTAGCCGATGCCGCCACGCATGATGGCGTCGCCGCCCATGTCGTCGCGCTTGCTGAGCCACGGCCCGGGGGTCGGGAAGTACTCCTGCGCGTCGATCATGGCGATGAGCGGGCGGTAGTCCTCGGGGCCCTTGAAGAGCTTCTCGACATGCCAGCTCGTGAACCCCGCCGGCTCTCGCACCTCGGTCAGGTCGCCCTCCGGCGTATGGATGACGGTGCGGGTGCGCGCGCGCCCGTTCTGCGTGATCGAGTGGCTCTCGGAGCTGATGCCGGGGCTGCGCGAGCCGTAGACACCGGGTGAACGCTGATGGATGCACATCCCCTCATTGCGCATGATCCGCTCCGCCTCGCACTGCGGGATCATGCACTCGTAGATGGTGAAGGGGACGTGATCGACGTCCTCGAAGCGCAGCGCACGTTCGACCCGCTCGCGCGGCGTGATCTTCCCGGACACGGTTGGGCCCCCTGACCAGAGACCGCGGCTATCGCTGGGGTGTGTGTTCGCGCCCAGTTCTCCACGATCACACGCGGTTCCTCCCGGTGGGGGCCCGGTGGCCGTCCTCGAATCCCACGATGAGGCCCGCCGATGCCGCCAGTCCGTCCGATATCGCCCCATCCCCCTGCCGGTGAGGGCACACGGCGCAGACACGATCACTCCCCTGTGCCGCGCAAGGTCCCAACCTCCCAGGCAGGTCATCGGCCGAAGGCGGAGAAGAACGCGGCTGTCCGTACCGTCCAAGCTGCGAAGAGAGGCCTGACGATGAGCCAACTAGCGATTGATGGTGGAACGCCCGTCCGCACCGACCCGTGGCCCGCGCGCGTGCAGATCGACGACCGTGAGATCGACGCGGTGATGGAGCTGATGACCGCCGCGAAGCAGGGCGGGGCCTTCGACCGCTATGGCGGCACGCTCGTGGACGCGTACGAGGAGGAGTTCGCGGCGGCCGTCGGCACGGCTTTCGCCACGGGCATGAGCGCCGGCACGGCGGCGATCCACTCGGCGCTTGGGGCTCTGCGCCTCGAGCCCGGCACCGAGGTCATCACCGCACCCATCACCGACCAGGGCGCAGTCATGCCCGTGGTCGCGCTGGGCTGCATCCCGGTGTTCGCGGACGCCTCGCCGCCGGAGTGCATGAACATGAGCCCGGCGGGGATCCGTGCCAAGCTCACCGACCGCACGGGCGCGATCGTGCCGGGACACATCGCCGGGATCCCGTGCGAGATGGCGGAGATCATGGCCATCGCGGCCGAGCACGACCTCCCGGTGGTCGAGGACTGCGCGCAGTCGCACGGCGCGACCTACGGAGGGGAGCTGTGTGGGAGCATCGGGCACCTGGGCGCC
>JALGUI010000267.1 GCA_029820915.1 Candidatus Zipacnadia bacterium
GACGTCATCACCATCGGCGAGGGCGACGCCCTGTCGCTGCGCCGCTTCGTCGGCGACGATCTCGTGGCCGAGGCCGAGCAGTAGCGAAGGAGGCCCTTCCATGCGCACGATCACGCTGATTGCCGCGACACTGGTGGTGACCGCCATGACGACAGGCGCGCAGGAGTTTGTACCATGCGAGCCCTTCCCGGTGTTCGAACACGCGACCATCGCCGACCGGCCCTACGCCGTTGGCGAACTGCTCTACGCCGACGACTTCGAGGGCGACCTGGCGAACTGGGTCTGGGAGGGCGACGTCGAGCCGCGCATCAGCGAGGGCCGGCTCGAGCTGCGCACCATGGTCGGCCTGACCGTCTGGTTCCGGCACAGGCTCGAGGGCAACGTGATCATCGACTACACGCGCCAGGCGTGGGCCGATGGGGGGGAGTACGACTTCGTCCGCGACCTCAACTGCTTCTGGCAGGCGAACGACCCCGAGCACCCGGACGACTTCTGGGCGCGCTCGGAGTGGCGCGACGGGGTCTTCGGCAACTACGCGACGCTGACCCAGTACTACGTCGGCTACGGCGGCGGCAACAACACGACCTGCCGCTTCCGGCGCTACACCGGTCAGGCCCCGCCGCCCGACCCGATCCACAACTACGACGGCAACCCCCACTACCTGATCGCGCCCACGCACGTCTACCGCTTCCAGCTCGTCTACTTCGACGGCCTGGTGCAGTTCATCCGCGACGGCGAGGTCATCTTCGAGCTGGACGATCCCGAGCCCTACGCGGCCGGCCACTTCGGTTTCCGCACCACGCACAACCACGAGTTCATCGATAGCTTCCGGGTCTAATAGCTTCCGGGTCTATCGCCTGGCGCCGAAGGAGTAGGAGTGAGCTACTTCGCCGGCGCGAAGGTGGCGCCGGTCACCTCGCCGCCCCGGCGCTCGATCCTGAGGGTCCCCACGACCACGGAGTTGCCGCCGTCACAGCATGTACCGGCTCAGGTCCTCGTCGCCCGCCAGGTCGCTCAGTTGTGAGCGAACGTAGGCCGGGTCGATGGTGATGCTCTGCCCGGACACCTCCGGCGCCTCGAAGGACAGCTCCTCCAGCAGCCGCTCCATGAGCGTATAAAGCCGCCGCGCGCCGATGTTCTCGGTCTGATCGTTGACGTCCTGAGCGATGCGCGCCACCTCGTCCAGCGCCTCGTCGGTAAAGGTCACCGTCACGCCCTCGGTCGCCAGCAGTTCGGTGTACTGGCGCACCAGCGAGTTCTCGGGCTCGACCAGGATGCGCCGGAAGTCCTCCCCGGACAGGCTGTCGAGTTCCACGCGGATGGGCAGCCGCCCCTGCAACTCCGGGACCAGGTCCGACGGCTTGCTGACGTGGAAGGCCCCGGCGCAGATGAACAGGATGTGGAAGGTGTCCACCGGCCCGTACTTCGTCTGCACGGTCGAGCCCTCGATGATGGGCAGGATGTCGCGCTGCACGCCCTCGCGCGATACCTCCGGGCCGTAGCCCGACTCGCGACCCGCGATCTTGTCCAGCTCGTCGATGAACACGATCCCCGCCTGCTCCGCCCGGTCGATCGCCTCGGCCGCGATAGCCTGCGTGTCCACCAGCCGCTGGGCCTCCTGCTCGGTCAGCATCTCCCGCGCCTGGGCCACGGTCATGCGACGCGCGGTGGTCTGCGTCGGGAAGATGTTGCCGAGCATCTCCTGCATGTTGAAGCCCATCTCTTCCATGCCCTGGGGCGAGAAGACCTGCAGGTTGTGCATGGACGGCCCGTCCTCCAGCTCGACCTCGACCTCCTCATCCTCCAACTCGCCCGCCTCGAGCCGCCGCCGCGTGTACTCCAGCACCTTCTCGTGCTGCTCGCGCTGCTTGCGCTCCCGCTCCTGCTCCGCCGCCACCTGCTCCGGGCTGCTCTGGTGTTGGCCGGGCATGCCCGGGAAGGCCCACGGCGCCTGCATCTCACTGTCGCCGGCGCCGGCGAGCATCTCCAGCAGCCGCTCGTGCGCCAGCCGCTCGGCCTCGGGCCGCACCTTGCGCACGTGTTCCTTCTCGACCATGCGGTAGGCGAACTCCACGAGGTCGCGGATGATCGAGTCCACGTCCCGGCCGACGTAGCCGACCTCGGTGAACTTCGTCGCCTCGACCTTGATGAAGGGCGCGCGCGCCAGGTGCGCCAGCCGCCGGGCGATCTCGGTCTTGCCCACGCCGGTCGGCCCGATCATCAGGATGTTCTTCGGGATGACCTCATCGCGCAGGTCCTCCGCGATGTGCATGCGTCGCACGCGGTTGCGCAGCGCGATCGCCACCGCGCGCTTGGCGTCGTCCTGCCCGATGATGTAACGGTCGAGCGCCGCCACGATCTCCCGCGGCGTCATCTCACTGCTCAGACTCGGCGCCTCATTGTCTCGATCATGACCGAACATGGTTATGGTCTCCGCCTCGGCTGTTGTCGTCTGCCGTTGTCCTCGTCGTTGTGGCGGGGCGGGCTTCCTTGCCCGCCCGGCCGTTTGTGGTGCGCCGTCCCCGTTTGCCGTTTGCCGGTTCCCGGCTCTCGGCCGCCTATCGCGTGCCCTTGTCGTGGCCGTTCAGGAGGGGCGGGCTTCCTTGCCCGCCCGGCCGTTGTCGTCCTCCGCCTCGAGAGACGGGATGAGCGTCTCCAGAGCGCTCAGGAGCTCCGGCAGCCTCTTGGTCGCAGCGCCCCAGACGACGTCGAGGTCCACAACGTCGTACCCGTGCACGATGACATGGCGCATCCCGATGATGTCACGCCATGGCGTATCAGGTGATCGGTCCATCACTGACTCAGGCAGTTGACTCGCGGCCTCGCCGATGATCACCATCTGGTACTTCAACGCGGGTGCCAGCATGTCGTCGCTGTCGAGGTCCTCGCGGCTCCTGCCCGCAACCATCTGTGTCGCGTCGAGGGCCGCATCGCGCATGTGCTTCAGGCGCACGACCGGATCATGGCGCGACATAGAGCACCTCCGCCTCCGCCAGCACCTCGTCGCGGATGTACTTGCTGAGGCCCTTCTCGCTCACGAGATCGACCTCTCGACCCAGTACCTCGGACAACTCGCGCTTTATCCTCACGAAGTCGAAGAGGTCTATCGGCGCGTCCGGCTCGAACGCCACGAGCAGGTCCACGTCGCTGTCGGGGCGGAAGTCCTCGCGCAGCACCGAGCCGAACGCCCGCAGCCGCCGGATATGGTTGCACCGGCAGTACTCCGCGATCTCCTCCGTCGGCACTGCTATCCTCAGGGGCATCTGTCTCACGCCTTGGTGTTGCGCCGTTGGCTAGGACCCCTCGTCTTCCGGCGGCACCTCGAGCACGGTGATCCGGTCGTTCGTGTACACGCAGATCTCGCCGGCGATGCGCAGCGCGGTCTCAGCGATCTCCCGCGCGCCCATCTGGGTGTTGCGCAGCAGGGCCTTGGCCGCCGCGGTCGCGTAGCCGCCGCCCGAGCCCATCGCCATCACGTCATCATCGGGCACGATCAGGTCGCCGGTGCCCGAGATCAGGAACATGTCCTCCTCGTCCGCGACCAGCAGCAGCGCTTCGAGCTGGCGCAGCACCTTGTCGGTGCGCCACTGCTTGGCCAGCTCCAGCGCGGCGCGCGGCAGGTTGCCGTTGTACTCGTCGAGCTTCTCCTCCAGCCGCTCGAACAGCGCCAGGGCATCGGCCGCCGCGCCCGCGTACCCGGTGATCACCTCGCCGTCGCGCATGTCGCGCACCTTCTGCGCGCTCGACTTGACGACGGTGTCATCGATAGTTACCTGGCCGTCGCCGGCCATGGCGGTCCTGCCGTCGCGGCGCACAGCGACGATGGTTGTGGCGCGCATCATCTCGGTCCCTCCGACCTCCGATTCGGCCCTGCGGCGGCTATTCCTCCGCCAGCGGGTGGGCCGACCGGTAGACCTGCTTCATCCGCTCGGTGGTCACGTGCGTGTAGATCCCGACCGTGCTCAGCGACTTGTGGCCCAGCAGCGCCTGGATCGAGCGCAGGTCCGCGCCGCCGTCCAGCATGTGCGTGGCGAAGGTATGGCGCAGCGCGTGCGGCGTGATCCGGCTGCTCGCGGCGGCCTCGAGCACGTGCTTGTTCACGCGCTGCTGCACGGCCCGCACCGACAGCCGCCCGCCGGAGCTGCTGAGGAACAGCGCCTCGTCGTCCGGCGAGCCGGCCTCCCGCAGCAGCCGCTCGCGGCCGTCGGACAGGTAGCGGCGCAGCGCCTGCACCGCCCGTCCGCCCATGAGCACCACGCGCTCGCGATTGCCCTTGCCGACCACGCGGATCTGCCACTGCGCCAGGTCCAGGTCGGCCACGTCCATCGCCACCAGCTCGCTCACGCGCACGCCGGTCGCGTAGAGCATCTCGAGGATCGCGCCGTCGCGCTGTCCGAGCGCCGTCGCCTCGTCCGGCGCCTGCAGCAGCGCCTCCATCTCATCGGCGTAGAGGAAGTCGGGCAGGTGCTTGTCCTGCTTGGGCGTGGGCGCGACCGCCGCCGGGTTCTGCCGCACCGCGCCCTCCTGCAGCAGGAAGCGGAAGAACGCGCGCAGCGCCGCCAGCTTCCGCGCCGTGCTCGACTTCGAGTAGCGCCGCCGCGCCAGATCCGCCAGGAACTCGCGGATGGTGCCGTAGTCCACGGACGCCCAGTCGTGCGCCCGGTCCTCGCCCCACTCGGCCGCCAGGAAGTCCACGAACTGGTTGACGTCGCTCGCATAGGCCTCGGCCGTCGCCGGGGAGAGCTGTCGCACGTCCGTGAGGTACCTCAGGAACGCGTCCTGCCATCCCGCGTGCATTGCCTCGTCTCCTGGTGCCATGTTGTGCCGCAACGGTTCCGCATCATCGCTGCTCGTCTGCGAACTCCCGCACCGCCGCCGGTGCCGCCTCTGCCATTGCCGTCAGGAGGGGCGGCGTTCCCACGCCGCCCGGCCTTTGTCGTTACCGACCCGCGATGCCCAGGCGCACGG
>JALGUI010000268.1 GCA_029820915.1 Candidatus Zipacnadia bacterium
GCGTAGGCCCTCCCCGCCACAACGACGGCGGCAACGCCGCCCGCGTCAGCGCATCGCCATCCCCCGCAACTTCGCGAGGCTCAGCTCGCCGAGGGAGTCCACCACCAGGTCGGCCTCGCCGAGCTGGTCGGCATCGACGGAGCTGGTGACCGCCACGCACATCATGCCCGCGGCCTTCGCCGACGTAACGCCCGCCGGCGCGTCCTCGAAGACGATGCACCGCTCGGGAGGCACGCCCAGGCGCTCGGCGGTAATCAGGTAGATCTGCGGGTCGGGCTTCTTGCGGGTCACGTCGTCGCCGGTGATGACCGCGTCGAACCACTCGAGCCGCAGCCCCGTGCCCTCGATCACCGGGAACTGCTTGTCCTTGTTGCCGGAGGTCGCAATGGCGATGCCAACATCGGCGGAGACGCGCGCGGCCTGCACGATCGCCATCACGCCCCGCATCGCCGGCAGCGGCTCCCTCTCCAGCAGTTCGAAGAAGTTGACCTTGCGGCGCTCGACCGCCGCCTCGGTGTCGATCTCCACGCCATGCTGCTCGGCGACGCCCTCCACGTAGCGCTCATCGCCGGTGCCCACGAAGGGCCGGTAGTCCTCCGGCCGCACCTCGACGCCGTAGAGCTCGCGCATCATCAGCACGCTTGCGCGCGCGTTGAGCACCTCGGTATCCGCGACCACGCCGTCCACGTCGAAGATGACCGCCCAGAGCATGATGTGCTCCCTTCGTGCGACGGTCGCCGCGCAGGAACGGCGGGCGCGGCACGAGCCCGGGAGAGCCCTTCGGGTCCCGACGGCGACGCACGGTCTCTCGACGTTCGTGAGCGAACGTGCGCGCCCTACGGGACGGGCACCGGCTGGTGCGTCTCCATCGCCCGCAGGCGCTCCTGCATGGCCGCGAGCCGGTCGGCCATCCGCACGCGCACGGACGGGTCGGCGGTGACCACGATCACCCGCTCGATGGCGAGGCCGGGCAGCTCGAAGGTGAGACGGCCGCCGTCCCGCGTCGGTCGCACCTCCTCGATGCCCCGCCAGTCCACGCTGAAGACCTCGGCGGGCTCGAGCCACTCGGGCAGGTCGAGGCGGACGGTGGCGTCCACCGGCTGGTAGGAGCGGATGCCCTGCTGATCGCGCCCGGACCAGTCGGCGTCGAGGTTGAGGTTCAGCGCGATCAGGACGATGGTATCGAGGCCGCTGACCAGCGCCGAGACCTGCGCGGCCGGTCCGCCGTGCACGGCCTCATCCGGGTTGGAGGCGACCACGCGGGCGATGGGTGACGGGTCGCTGTCGGCCACCCAGGGCCCGATGGTGTACAGTTCGGCGTTGATGCGCCCGATCTCGTCCCAGGTGGCCTTCAGCGCGCGGCAGATGTCCTCGGGCACCTCGTAGCCGCGCACAGTGCGGCTCGCCGGGTAGGGCACGCCGCCCATCGACAGCCGCAGGCCGGGGCCGTCGAGGTAGTAGACGGGCCGGTCGCCGCCCTGCACGCCGTAGGCCCAGTGGCAGATGCCCTTGGCGCCGAGCTGGAGGCATCCGTAGGTCATCATGCGCTCCTGGGCGGGCTCGATGACGCGCCGCGTGCCCTCCGCGGGCTCAAGCACGCGGCGCTGGCCGGGATCCACAGCCACCGAGATCTCCGCGCTGCGGAAGTATGGCCACCACGGCCTGCGGCCCCCGCGCAGCTCGCGCCAGGGGAGCGTGGACAGCAGCGGGAAGTCGCGCCCGTTCGACGCCCCGGCCATGCCATAGGCGTGGCACACGATGTCCTGCAACTCCATGAACGAGACGCCGGTGCCGCTCCACGGGCCGACCAGGTTGATCATCTGCCGCGGGATGTACCGGTCCTCGCCGCGGTAGTAGGCGTGTGCCTCATCGAGCAGCCGCAGCGTCTCGGCGACCGGCCGCTCATCGCGCTCGTCCAGCCAGAAGCCGACCACGCGCGGGTGGTCGGGCCGCCACCAGCGCATGATGGCCGCCAGCCCGACGCCGAAGGGGAGCAGATCCAAGCCGATACGGTCGATCTCGGGGATGGTGTCCTCGGCCCGGGGCGCGATGGCGGTGAAGCAGTGGGTGCGGATGTCCTCGAGGTAGTCCTCGCGCACCTGCTCGAACAGGCACACCTGGATGGGGAACTCGCTCGGGAACGCGCGCAGGCAGTGGCCGCACGAGACGCCCTGCTCGGTGGCGACCGTTACCGTGACGTGCCGGCCCTCGACGAGCGGCTCATCGAGGGCGATCTCTACGGGGACGACCGCATCGGCGACCCGCCGCGCGCCGAAGCGCGCCTGGTCGGTGACGTCGCGGCCATTGACCTGCACTCGACCGAGCGTGAAGCCGCCCTCCGGAGCGCCGGGGGCCTGCAGGTAGGCGGTAATGGTGCGCAGGCCCGGTCCGAAGGCCAGCATGTTCACGCGCAGCGGCTCGGTGTCGGGGCCAATGTCGGCGGCGCACGCAATCGGGTCGGCGGCACGGTGTGTGAGGGCCAGCTCCGCCGCCCACCGCCCGCGGCCGTCCATGAGCGCGAGCGCCTGCTCCTCGGGGAGGCCGGCCAGGCGCAGCGTGACGCGGCCGATCTCGCCCGGAGCGATTGCGTGCGGGCTCTGCCGCCACCAGGCCAGCATGCCGTCGAGGATGAGCGCGTTGCCGTCGCGGCCGCCCAGTTCGACGCGCTCCAGGATCGCGGGGCCATCGCCGGAGTTCCGGACGTAGATGTGCAGTTGGCCGCGCACCGGGATGGCCTCACCGGGCAGGAGCGGATCGGGCTGGAAGGTGGCGAACTCGACGGCGGGCCGCGGCGTGCCCTCGAACTGCTCGGCGTCGGCGATCTCCAGGGGGCGCGCGCCCTCGACGCTGAAGTCGTCGAAGGCCGCGGGCGTCTCGGTGTACAGGCCGACCCTCCCGGCCTCGCCGGCCCAGCCGATGGTCACGGGGGTGAGGGCCTCGCCGTCGATGGTCGCGCTGAGCTGGTCGCCGGCCACCTCGACGCGCACGCGGTACTCGCGGTCGATCTCCGCCTCAAGCCTGCCCATCGACTCGATGCGGCGCTCGCCACCATCCTGGATGTAGGCACTCACGCCGTCGTAGGCGCCGAAGCGCACGGCCACGAAGTGCGCGCTGTCGGCGTGCTTGACGAGCACGCCGAAGCCGGCCCAGCCGTGCGCGGCGCTCTCGGCCAGCGGCGTTGCCCTGACCGTGATGGCGCCGTCAACCATCTCCACCGGGGCCACGGTCATGTGCCGCCCCCAGCCGGGCTCGGGGAAGACGTAGCGCCCCTCGGCCGCCGTCCAGGCCGCCGGTCCGCCTACGGTGATCCACCCACGGGCGCCGTCGTCGAAGCTCTCGGTGTACAGCTCCACCTGTGCGCCGCACGGCGCCCACGCCAGCAGCAGAGCGGCGGCAGTCCGGCAGGCACGCATGGCCCTCACTCCCCCAGGCTCTCGATGCGCACGTCGTCGAAGCGGCAGCGCGTCTCGGTGAACAGCCCCGGGCGGCCGGTATCGTCGGGAAAGGGGTCCTGCAGGACGGAGATGACGAGGCCGTCGCGCGCCAGGGCCACCATCCCGTTGCGGACGATCACGCGGACGCGGTACGACCGGCCCGGCTGGGGCTCGAAGTAACCGACCCGGACCGAGTGCCTGCCGCCCGGCCGGGATACCAGGAGATTGCAGGAGCCGTACGAGCCGAAGCGGGCCACGCACCAGCGGTCATCGTCCACGTACTTCACGACCAGCCCGAAGCTTGCGCCGACCTTGCCGTTGAGGTTGCGCTCGAGCGGGGTGGCCGTTACTCCGATGGACCCCTCGCGCCACGACTGCTCGAAGAGCGACATGCGATACGCGGGCGAGGAGGCGTCGCTCTGCACCCAGGCTCCGTCCTCGACCGCCCATTCGCCGCTGAGCGAGAGCCAGCGGTCGGCGCGGCCGTCGTCGAAGCGCTCCTCCGCGACCTCCGCGCGGGCAGCGAGCATGCAGCCGAGGATGGCAGCGAGGATCACGGTGCGGCGCATCCCGGTGGCCTCCTGGCGCAGGCGGGCATCAGCTCGCATGGCCTATTGCCGCACGTGGCGCGGGAATCCTCCCGCGGTGGCCGAAGCAGGTGCGGCGCGAGCCGGCGGCAAAGTAGTTCGGCGCACCGAACGGTTGGGCCTCGGAGGCGATGGCCATGCGCAGGACCGTGGTGACGCTGCTCTTCGCGACGATACTCGTGCCGGCGTGGGCGCACTGGGACGCTGCTCTTCGCGACGATACTCGTGCCGGCGTGGGCGCACTGGGAGGCCCGCGAGGAGTTGCCGGACTGGGCGCGGCGCGGGCGGCTGCACTGGTGCCTGCACTACTCGACCGCCACCCGCGAGCTGGTGGATCTGTTCGCCGACCACCACCAGACGCTGCTGCACGGCGGGAGCTTCGACAGCGAGGAGACCGCCCCCTACGCCGCCGAGCGCGGGCTGCGCTACATGCCCTATGTGTGCAGCCGCACGACCACCACGCGGCAGATCGCCGAGAACCCTCAGCTC
>JALGUI010000269.1 GCA_029820915.1 Candidatus Zipacnadia bacterium
GAACCGGCGCGGACGATAGCATGTTGTAGGCAATAGAGAGACGTTCACGCTCGACGAGCAGGGGGTTGATCGAGATGGACGTCGTGCTCCGCCGCGAATTGCTGTGCGCGCCGTGGATGCTGCTGTTCGGCGATGACAAGCCACCGCCTCCGTCCGGGCCGCCGCCCGGCGGCGAGCAAGGAGGCGGCCTGCACCTGCCGCCGCCCCCTCCGCCGCCCGATCAGCCCGAGCCGGAGCCGGTGCCGGAGCCCGAGCCGCCGGAGCCGGAGCCGCCGGAACCGCCCGAGCCGCCGGAGCCACGCCCGCCGGGATTCCTCGGCCGTCTGGCGCTCCTCGAGTGGCTGCTCAAGTACCAGGAGCAGGTCTTCGAGGACATCCTGGCCGAGCGCGACCTCGCCCGCTACCTGCTCGACTCCCTGCTGGTGACGATCGCGGGCGGCGTGTTCTACGGCTTCGTGGTGGGCATCTCGATCGGCGGCTGGCAGATCCTCTACGACCCGATCAAGATGCCCTGGATCCTCATCTTCACGCTCGCGCTGTGCCTGCCATCGCTGTACATCTTCAGCAGCTACGCGGGCAGCCGCCTGAGCCTGGCGCAGACGTGCGCGGTGGCCTTCACCGCCACGGCGCTGGTGGCCACGATCCTGATCGGCTTCGCGCCGGTCACCTGGTTCTTCATGTTCACGGCCCCCGGCGCTTACCACTTCGGGATCCTGGTCAACGTGCTCGTATTCGCCATCGCCGGGTTCTTCGGCGTACAGTTCCTGTTCCGCGCGGCTCGCGGTCTGAGTCCAGGCGCCGGGGGGGAGAGCGCTATCGAGCGGACGCTGCGCTGGTGGGTGCTGCTGTACGCGGTGGTCGGCATGCAGATGGCGTGGCTGCTGCGGCCGTTCTTCAACCAGACCGAGGTGTTCATTCGCCCGCGCCGCGGTAACTTCTTCGTCGCGGTGCTGGAGACGCTGCGGGACCTCCTGACGGGGCAGGGGTAGTCGCCCGCCATGGCCGATTCCGCGTGGGCCCGCGCGCATCGGAGCCGCTGGTCTGTGGTCCGCTCCTATCTGGTGGAGCGGGAGCTGCTGTTCGCGCGCATCAGGGATGGCCGGGGGCTGGCGGGTCTGCTGGTGCACATGACGGCGGCGTCGGCGCTGTGCGCGGCCCTCTACGGCGTCACCGTGGGGCTGTACGCGGGCGGCTGGCAGCCGCTGTACAACGCGGTCAAGCTTCCCGGCATGATGCTGTCCACGCTTGCCCTGTGTGTGCTGGCGCTCTACGTCCTCAACTCGCTGCTCGGCAGCCGCCTGTCGCTTCAGCAGACCGCGGCGGTGGTGCTCAGCGCCATCCTCGTGACCTCGCTCCTGCTGCTGTCGCTCACGCCGCCGCTGGGCTTTCTGATGCTGACCTCGCTGCACAACTACTCGCTCACCGTGTTCATCAACCTCGTCGCCATCGTGGCCGCGGGCCTGTGTGGGGCGGTCTTCGCCCTGCAGGCGACCGGGGCGGTGCACGCCGCCGATGACGCGATCCGCGCCGGCGCCCTGCGGGTGATGAAGGGCTGGATGCTCCTGTATGGCCTGGTCGGCATGCAGATGCTGTGGCTGTTCCGGCCCTACTTCCGCGCCACCGACGTGTTCATCCGGCCGATCGTGGAGAGCGGAAACGCCTTCGAGGCCTTCGGCCGGCTGCTGCTGAGCCTGATCGAGAGCGTGCTGTAGGCGATGGGGCGGGCCGGGCGACGCAAGGTCTTTGGCCGGCGAGACGTCGTGCAGGGCGCGGCTCCTCGCCGCGCCCTGCGTCGTTGCTGGCGAGTTCCCACGCGGACCAGCGCGTTGGGCGCCGCCACGGTCTGCCGGCCCGGCCACATCCTCGGGCTCAGTTCAGGTCGAAGTGGTCACGGTTCGTTACGTACCCCTGATTCAGCGCCTTGGCGTGGCCGTCCGCGAAGCCGACGTTGCCCATCTCGCTGTGTCGCAGGTAGACGTAGTAGTTGGCCGGCTCTGGGGACCAGGTGATCACGTAAGTCATCCCGTTACTCCATCCCCCGCTGCTCACCTGATGGGCGCCGCTGTCGGCGAGGACGATGGTGTCGGCAGGTTGCTGGATCTCCGATACGGGGCAGCCGCCGGACCCATAGCCTCCGCTGCCGGGCCAGGCGTATGTCAGATAGTAGTAGTTCCATCCGTACCCGAGGAAGTACTTGCTCCAAGCGGGGCACGCGAGGACCTGTCGGTTCTTGATGTACGGCTGCAGCAGCCAGTACCAGTAGGTGTAGGCGCCACCGGTCTCGGGGATCGTGGTCGCCAGCGGCTGGTAGGAAGCGGGCATGCATTCGTCGTAGTCCTGCACGTACTGCATCGTCGCCAGTATAAGCTGCTTGACGTTGCTCAGACAGCTCGCCTGCTTGGCCTTCTCACGCGCCCGGGCGAACACGGGGAACAGGATCGCCGCCAGGATGGCGATGATGGCGATCACAACCAACAGCTCGATCAGGGTGAAGCCGCGCTTCATGATCGACACCTCCCCACGTCATCGCGTCATTTGGTCTGAGGCGTTCGTCGTGGGGCCCAGAACTCCTGCTTGATTCTGACGCAAATTCCTGCGCGACCAGCTTCTGACCCGGGCATCAGCCCGTAACGGAAGGGGCGCGACGGAATGCCGCGCCCGGTGTGGCGCTGCTTCCGCGCGGGTCAGTTCCGCAGCATGAACGTCTGCTGCGCGCTCAAGACGACGCGTTGCCCCACGCCCCCGCCCAGGCCGGCGTCCGGCGCGTCACGCCCTCACGGGTACCAGTGCTGCAGGTTCCCGGCGACGTACTGCCCGGACAGCCACTTGGCGTGGCCATCGGCGAAGCCCACGTTGATGCCCTCATTGTGCCGGCCGTCCACAAAGTCGCCCGCCGCGAAGCCGGTCAAGGCATACGGTGTCAGCGTGGCGGGGTCGCGGCCCACGGCCGTGCCCGGGATGTACCAGAAATTGCCCGAGGGGTTCGTCAGGTAGGAGTCGTGGATCATGTAGGCGCCCGAGTCAAAGCACAGGAATACCTGGGCCGGCGCCTCGATATCGCCCAGCGCCACAGGGTTCTCGGACCTGAGGTCCCGGCACAGCCGCCGGTTGAAGCCGTAGTCGCACGCGTACATCTCCCCGCCGTCTGCGGAGGGGCAGAAGAAGATCTGTCGGTTCATGACATAGGGGTAGATTACGTCGCCCGTGAGCTTGTAGATCGTGAAGTAGGGTGACTGACTGGCCGGGCCCTGCCCGGCGCCGGGCGCTCCGGTCAGCCCCCCGGGGAACACCTCGTCATAGTCCTGGAGATACATCATCGTCGCGTTCGACATCTGTCGGACGTTGCTGAGACAGCTCGCCTGCCTCGCCTTCTCGCGCGCCCGGGCGAACACCGGGAACAGGATCGCCGCCAAGATCGCGATGATGGCGATCACAACCAATAGCTCGATAAGGGTGAAGCCGCGCTTCATGATCGGCACCTCCTCCGCATCTTAAGACTGTCGTAACACCCACTTCTTTCCATGCTCAGCGGACTCCTCCTTCGCGCCGAGAAAAAGGAAGAATCATGTTCGTCCAGCGTGGCAGCGTCGCCACAGGCCGGGCGACCCCGCCGGGATAGCGCCAGTGTGCTGTCACATGGCGCGAAGGTGGACTTCAGTCCCCCGCCAGGACCGTGGGCCAGCGCTTGATCTCGAGCCGCTTGAGCCAGAAGCCGGCACGGCCATCGGCCTTGAGGACGATCGAGAAGGTGTCCCCGGGGTCATCGGAATCGTAGATGGTCGGCAGGTCGGTCTGCACGTACCAGCGGTGTAGCTCGCCCAGGTAGCGGTGGCTCTGCGTCACGGCCGGGATGCGACCGATCTGCGTGTGCCCGGGCGCGAGCATCAGGTCCAGCCATACGGCATTGTCGCCTCTGCGATGGCCCTGCGCGCGCATCCGGAGGCCGATGGGGGCCATCGGGTCCACGACCTCGCACAACAGCGCGAGGCCCTTGCGGGCGCCCCAGCGCGTGTCGAGGTCGGCCGCGCGCTCGTCGATCATGCCGCGGTAGGGCATGACCAGGCCGACGTAGTCGAGGCGGGACTCGCTGGGCAGAATCACGCGGAGGATGCGGAAGTTGCCGACGGTGATGGGCTCGGTGGTCGGGGTCTCCGCCATCATCTCGCCCGTACCCTCGTACACCAGCATCTCGTCGGTCGTGAAGACGATGGTGGC
>JALGUI010000270.1 GCA_029820915.1 Candidatus Zipacnadia bacterium
GGTGGTGAAGTAGGTAGGGCCTTCGGGCTCCTCGAACTGCACCTCGCCCTCCTCGTACGACCATAGCCCGTCGCGCTCGGCCTCGGGCGCGGGCCGCATCGAGTCGTGCGGCGTAGCGCCGTACTGGTAGAGGTCCGGGCGCACGGTCCGGATCGTGGTCGCGTAGGACTCGTGGTGCGGGTCAGCGCCCTGCCAGAACAGGTAGATCCTGGGCGGCTCGGCGCCGCCGGCGCTCAGCCACAGCGGCTCCTCGACGTTCCCCGCCGCGTGCGCGGCCACTGCGCCGCACAGGACGATCCAGCGGCTCCTCGACGTTCCCCGCCGCGTGCGCGGCCACTGCGCCGCACAGGACGATCAGTGAGCGGAGTCCCGCATTCAGCATCAGTCGCATTGGTGGATCCTCCCTTGTGCCGGCCTTGCGCCGGCCATCACGTGTTGGTTCCGCGCCGAGCCCCAGGCTCCTTGTAGCGCCACGACCGCCCGGTCTCCCTGCAGGCCCGCGGGCGGCGCGCTCCGCGTGGACTTGGGGGGCGACATCGCGGGGAACAGCCACCGGCTGGCCGAGATGATCGCTGGGGCGGGGGGATGAGCGTCCGAGGCCCGAAGTCGTGGAACATGCCCCTCCGCACGTGTGTCTATCCTGGTGGCGGGGCGCGCAGCACTCGAGATTGGTGCTGCCGCCTCGTCCGGTGCGTTGCGTAACGTGCGACCGATCTGGCACCGGGAGGGGAACGCACATGAGATGCCGAGGGCCGCTCGTCGCGATCCTGTGTCTGCTGGTCATGACCGCCGGCGTCTGCCCGGCGGACCTCGTGGAGTCCGTGCAGGCGGGCGACATCGCGGCCGTCCGCGCGCTGCTCGCCGCCGCCGCCGACCCCAACGCCGCCGCCCCCGAGGGCCCCACCGCGCTCTACTTCGCCGCGCTCGAAGGTCACGCCGACATATTCCACCTGCTCATCGATGCCGGCGCCTCTACCGAAGCCGCGACGACCGCCGACTGGTCACTGCTGCTGGCAGCGGTCTACGGCGGGCAGGAGGACCTCGTCACCTGGCTGCTCGACCGCGGCGCGGACGTCAGCGAGTACGGGCACCTCTGGCAAAACGGCCTCTACGGCACACTGCTGCATGTCGCGGTGCGGCGCGGCAACGCCGAGATGGTGCGGCTGCTCCTCGCACGCGGCGCGCGCGTGGGTGTGCCCACTGACGACAAGTGGGCGCAGATGCCCCTCCACCTCGCCGCGGTGCATCGCCATGCGGACATTGCCGGCCTGCTGATCGAGCGCGGCGCCGACGTGGACGCGCTCGCGGGCTACCGCCGGACGGCCCTGCACTTCGCCTCGTACCGGGACGCCGCGGCGGTCGCGCGCACGCTGCTGGAGCACGGCGCCGACCCGAACCCCGTCGATCGCCACGGCAAGACGCCACTGCACTACGCGGCCGACGCAGGCAATGCGGATCTCGTGCGCCTGCTGCTCGATCACGGGGCGGACGTGACCGCCTTCGGCGAGGTGGGCTGCTCGCCGCTGGAGCTGGCGGCTGGCGGCGGGCACACGGAGGCGTTCGACGCGCTGCTGGGGGCAGGGGCGGAGTGGACGCTGCCGGTCGCGGTCATCGTGGGCGACGCGCAGCGCGCGCGCGACATGCTGGCGGCGGGCGCCGATCCCAGCGAGGCCGGCTACGATGGCATCCCGGCGCTGCACCGGGCCATCTCCGGCGACCACCCGGGGATCGCGCGGACGCTCATCGAGGCAGGCGCGGCGCTGGATGTCGTCTACCAGTGGACCGTCTACTTCCCCGGCGTGACCGCCCTGAGCCTCGCCGCCGAGCGCGGGCACGGCGAGCTGGTGGACCTGCTGTTAGCGCGCGGGGCGGACCTGCACCTGCCCGGGGAGTTGGACCGGCCGCTGTTCGATGCCGTGCGGAACGGGCATGCGGCGATCGTCGCTGCGCTGCTCGAGCACGGGGCGAACCCGCACGCGGCCGAGTGGACCGGCGCCACCCCGCTGCACTGGGCCGCGCTGGGAACTGATGCGGAGATCGTGCGCCTGCTGCTCGACGCCGGCGCGAATGCGAATGTGGTCGCGGAGCACATGCCCGAGGAGCCGACCGCCGCGGACATCGGGCAGGAGTGTGACACAACGCCCCTCCACTGGGCCGCTGCGGCCGGCCGGCTTCAGGCAGTCGGTCTGCTGCTGGAGCACAGTGCTGACGTCGAGGCCCGCACCGCCTCGGGGCTGGGCGCACTCGGTATCGCGCTGGGACGGGGGCACGAAGAGATCGCCGCCGTGCTCCGCGAGCACGGCGGCGTCCAGTAACCGAACCCATCGTGGCGCCGGGGGCCTACTCCTCCGCGGGCTGCGGGTCCAGGTCGCCCGCCTCGACCATCTCCTGCAGCGGGTTGTCCTCGGCCTCGATGGGAACCTCGACACGGGCGCGCAGCCGCGACGACTCCCAGCAGGCGAAGACCGCTTCGGTGGCGTGGATCGCGTTGTGCGCGTCCATCATCGCCCGCGTCCCCGCACGGTATGACTGCACGGCGTCCGCAATGGCGCGCTCGATGAACACCTGAGCGTGGAGGCCCTCGCCCTCGGTGTCCACGGCCTCCCAGTCGCCGCTCCCGTAGGTGCGGTAGCGCAGCGCACCCGCGCCCTCGGCGTGGCTGCCGATCTCGATTGTGCCCTCGGTGCCCACCAGGCGGTTGTGGCAGCCGATGGCCGCTTCGACTCCACCCGTGGCGCACAGGCCGAAGACGCCGTTCTCGTAGCCGATCAGCGCCAGGGTGTCGTTCTCGTTGTGGGCGCCGAACCAGAGGCTCTCGGTGTGGTAGCTGATCTGTGCGATCACCCACTCGGGTGCGGCCTCATCGTTGAAGAACTGCGCCATGTCGAAGTTGTGCGAGCCGTAGTCGTAGATGTTGGCGCCGCCCCATTCCATGCGCACCAGCTCGCCGATGACGCCGTCGTCGAGCATCTGCTTCGCCATCGAGAACGGCCTGCCATACCGGCGCTGGTGGTTGAAGTTCAGCGCCACGCCGCGCTCGTCGCACACCTCGACCATGAGCCGCGCGCCGCCGATGGTGTCGGCCATGGGCTTCTCGCAGTAGATCAGCTTCACGCCCGCCTCGGCGCAATCGATGACCATCTGGTCGTGCAGGTGCGGCCAGGTGCAGATGCTCACCGCCTCGGGCTGGACCTCGGACAGCATATCGTGGTACTCGTCGAATGTGGACTCGACCTCGAACTCCCGTGCGAACGCCTCGACGTTCTCCGCGACGACGTCGCAGGCGGCCACCAGTTCGACGTCGTCCAGTGCAGCGAAGCCCTGGCCGTGCGTGTAAGCCATGGCGTAGCCGTCGAGCGAGCCCTTCTCACGCCGTTTGCCGGTGCCAATGAACGCGACCGTCAGTGCCATCTGAATGCCTCCGGTTGCCGCCGTCCGACGCCGGTTGTGTGCGCCGGTCGATCTCCGCGTTTCCCGGCGGCCCTTCCCCCCCGACGGCGACGCACCTGCCCAGGTCGGACACATCGTGCGCGCGAGGTGTCGCAGGCGGCACCGACGAAAGGACGGGCGCTGCCGAACGGAAGGAAGTGACCTGCCATGCTGAGGACCGCAATCGTGCTGGCCGCGCTCGTCGTCGCGTACGGGACCGCGCGCGCGCAGACGCTTCAGTTCCAGGCGGAACTCACCGCGCGCGGCCACCTCGAGGACCAGATCGCCGAGCTGCCCGTGGACCTGCTCGCGGTCAGGGACGTGCTCGGCCACGACCTGACCTCGGGCGACTGGTCCGCCGAAGTCGTGGCTGCGGGCTCGGACGAGCCGGCCGTATCGCAGACGCACTTCGAGCGGGGCGAGGACGGCTCGGCCGTGCGCGCCCGCGTGACCTGGCTGGTGTCGGGGGAGTTCGAGACGGGCGCGACGCGTGGCTACCTCGTGACCCTCGGCGCACCGCGGCGCGAGCCGGCCCAGGCCGCCGTCGAGGTCCGGCGGACAGACAACGAGATCATCGTGCGCACGCCGCACTTCGTGGCCCACCACGCTCTGGCTGCGGGCGGCCTGCTGGGCACGGTCGAGTTCGCCGGCGGCGGCTCGCTGCCCATGCGGATGAACGACCGCCTGTGGGACGAGGGTCGCGGCGGCTGGAACCTGACCAACGACCGCGAGCCAAATGTCGAGGTGGTCACGGACGGTCCGCTGATGGCGATCATCCGCACGAGCGCGCGCTACTGCAATGGCGAGGGGCAGCCCGCGCCGGGCGAGCCACGGGCCACCTACGAGTTCGCCTACAGCGCCTTCGCGCCCAAGGTGCGCATGCACGCGACGGTGAGCCAGCAGGGCGGCCCGAACTGGGGCCAGGTGCACGTCTTCGAGATGTACCACAAGACCGACGAGCCCTTCTTCGAGCAGGTCGCGTGGTCGCCGCCGCTGGAGAGCATCGACTTCGTGGACGAGCTGTACGGCATTCACACCGGCCTGTCGGGCCACGGCGTCTACGTGCACGGGCCTTGGCACACCTTCCGCAACGGCGCCGTCAGCTTCGACGCGACGCTCTACCTCGGGCCGTCAGGCGGCTCGGTCCAGGCGTTGGCGGCGCGGCTCGACGACCTGTCGTCGGGATGGGACGTGCGAGTGCGAGTACCGCTGATGGAGCAGGCTGTTGAGCAACTGCGCGACACCACCGCCATCGTGGAACCTTTGATAGACGAGCGGCTCGAGGGCCGACAGGCCGCGCGCGCGCACTCGCTGGCCGGCGTGGCCCGCTGGTTCGCCGAGGAGGCCGGGCGCGCGGCGACGTCGCTCGACGCCATCCGCGACTGGCAGGCCTCGCTGATCGCCGGCGGCGATGCCATCGGTGTCGTCTCGGCACAGTGGATCGTCGCCCAGCCGCCGGAGATCACGCCGGTCATCCGCCTCGATGACGCGAGCTGCGTGCTGGCGGGGGACGGCCTCGTGCTGCGGCTGAGCCGGGAGGACGGTGACGTGCGCCTGGCGCAGATCGGCCGCTTCGGGGACACATCGGCGAGCTTCCTCGCGCCGGGCGTGGAGACCGGCGACCTGTGGTCGCTGACCTTCCGCCGCGGGCAGACCGGCGAGATGGCGACCGTGTCGCCCGCGGGCGCCGGGGCCGTCAGTTGGGCGACGGAGGGCGAGGGCGATGAGGCGGCGCTGCGCATCGTGTGGCGGGGCTGCGACCTCGGCGACATCGCGGACGGCGTGGACGTGACCGTAACCGTGCGGGTCGAGCGTGGCTCGAGCCTGTCCCACTGGTCGATCGCGTGGGAGAGCCGTGCGGAGGAGTTCGGTATCTGGCAGATCGACTTCCCGCGCATCGGCGGCATCGGCCCGGGCGGGCAGGTGTGTGTGCCCAACAAGTGGGGCACCCTCCACGACCTCCCGCTCGCGGGCTCGGGCTACCGGGGCCGGTACCCCAGCCAGGGCGCGTTCGCACAGATGATGTGCTACTGGCGCGACGGCGCCGGCCTCTATTACGCGGCCCACGATCCGGAGGCGGGCGTCAAGCAGCCGGCGGCGCTCAATGACGCCGGCGGCACCGTGGCCTTCGATCTGACCACCTTCCCGCCGGGCATGGGCGTGCCCGCCAACGAGGGGGAGCTGGGCTACGAGGTCGCGGTGGGCGCCTTCGATGGCGACTGGTACGACGCGGCGAAGCTCTACCGCGCATGGGCCACGCGCCAGTTCTGGTGCCGCAAGGGGCCAATCGCCGAGCGCGAGGACATGGCGCAGTGGTGGAAGGACTGCTCCCTGTGCATCCGGCCCACCGGCGATCCTGAGCCGGTGCGTGAGATGGGCACGCGCCTGCAGGCGGCCTTCGACATGCCGGCGGTATTGCACTGGTACACGTGGCATCAGATCCCGTTCGACAACGACTATCCGGAGTACTTCCCCGTCAAGCCCGGGTTCGGCGACACCGTCGCGGCGCTGCAGGACGTCGGCGTGCACGTGATGCCCTACGTCAACGGGCATCTGTGGGACACCGACACTGCGAGCTGGGAGGCCGAGAACGCTATCCGCGGCGCGGCGCTGACGCCCGAGGGCGAGCTGTACATCGAGGGCTGGCAGAGCCAGGAGCACGCCGTGATGTGCCCGCACACGGAGAAGTGGCGGAGCAAGATGACGCAGATCGCGCTGCGGCTGGCGGGCGAGTACGGCTGCGACGGCATCTACCTCGACCAGATCGGCGCCGCGAGCCCGCGCCTGTGCTTCGCGACCGACCACGGCCACCCGGTGGGCGGCGGCGGCTTCTGGACGCGAGGCTACGACCGGCTGCTCGACGAGATGCGCGTCGCCTGCCACGAGGTCAACCCGCGCTTCGTCATGACCACCGAGAGCCAGGCCGAGCCCTACATGGCGGGGCTGGACGGGTGCCTGATGTGCAACATCGTCGGGGCGAACCAGGTGCCCCTGTTCTCGGCGATCTACGGCGGCTACACCCAGACCTTCGGGCGGCTCGGTGAGGTCGAGAACCCGGTCGCGTGCCGCATGGAGCACGGGCAGGCCTTCGTCTTCGGCTCGATGATGGG
>JALGUI010000271.1 GCA_029820915.1 Candidatus Zipacnadia bacterium
CGGTTCATGGTGATCGAGATGGCGCCGAAGTCGTAGCCGTGCATGCGAAACATGTGGTTCGCGTGGTCCACCGCGATGTCGGCCACGTTGTAGAGGTCGCGCAGCGCGCACTCCCAGGTCTCGAGCGTCGGGCGGCGGTAGAAGCTGCGAATGTGGTTGTACGGCGCCTCCCCCTCCCAGCCGGATTCGCGCGCCCGTCCGTCGTCGTAGTAGTGGCTGCCGCCGCGTGGCACCGAGCCATCGTTGAAGAACCCGCGGAGTTGGCAGCCGTCGAGCCACTCGCCCGCGGCGTCGATTACGGCGTCCCGCTCGTCGTGCACCGGCAGCACCGAGTCCGGGACCAACTCCGCGCACAGCCCGTACCACCACCAGGGCACCGTGTAGCGCTCGACCCGCGGCGGCGCATCGCCCAGGCTCAGCACGAAGCGCACCGTGCGCGCGGCTCCGCTGGGCATGATCCCTTCGTCGGGGTGGCAGACCCAGGTCGGGCCATCGCTGCGCCGACCGTGGCCGTCGAGGGTGATCTCGACGCCCTCGTACGGGCGGAAGATGGTCACCTCGCCATCGCCGTCGAGCGAGCCCGGCTTCTCGGGGGAGGCCAGCGTCCGGCACTCCTCGGTGCTGAGCGTCGCGCCGCTGAGGTCAAGCTCGACGGCGTCCCCGGTCAGCTCCACCTCGCCCTCGAAGGCGGAGCGGATGCCGATGACCGGCAGCCCCGGCACGTCCCGGCCGTAGTCGTAGAGCCGGTTGTTGACGTGCCGCGCGGTCACGTGCACCACGCCATTGGCGAACAGGAGCGCGTAGACCTCGCACAGCAGCCAGTGATGCTTGTGCGTCCACAGCGACGGCGGGGGCCCGGTCACGTCCGGGTGGTCCTGGGTGAGGCGCATGGCGGACGCGTAGCCCGCGGCGCGGATGGCGCGGCAGGCCGGGCCCGCCCACAGCTCCTCGACCTGCAGCCACTCCCACCACATCGGCTCGCCGTCCTCACGCAGCAGGCCAAGGCGCAGGCCGATCTCCCGCTCGCCGTGGCGCAGGACCAGCTCCCCGGTCTCCCAGTTGATGACGCCCATGTAGTTGTGGTCGAGCACCCGCGTCTCCCAGGTCGGCCCCGCCCAGCTCTCTCCGCTCCACGCGGCGCTCAGCGACGGATGCGCCTCAGCCGGCAGCTCCCGGTCGCCGGCCAGGGCAACGAGCAGCCGTCGCGGCTCGCCACGGCCTTCCGCGCCCGCCAGGTGCTCAGGCCACCAGGCGATCGGCACGGACTGGCTGAGCGCCCCGTCGATCGCGACCTCGCCGGCGCCCGGCGGCACCGGTAGTGACACCACCGCGGCGTGCGCGGGCGCGTCAGGGCTCAGTCGCGTGAGTGTCAGGTCCTCGATCATCTGCGGGTCGGGCAGAAGCATGGCGCATCCTCCCTGGCGCGGCAACGCGGCTCTGATGGGTCGGCGCGCAGGTTCGCCGCCGGCCGCCGGGCACCTCGCGGGGGCGGACAGACAGGCATGAGGCAGGTCAGATCAGAGCAGGGAATCCGGCGGTGCGCGGCGAAATCACATACTCGACTGCGCCTGTCGGGAAACCGGCGGCGCAGTTCCGTACGGCGCCGTGGCGCCGCCGCACCAGTGGGAGGACCACTCGATGGACGGGTTCCCGCGGGCGTTCAGTGAGGCCGACTTCACCGACTCACTGGTCGCCTGCATCAAGCGGGTCACCGACGACGGCGTTCCCTTCATCGCGCTCGGCCAGACCGTGTTCTGGGACGAGCAGCTCAAGTCGATGATCGCGGCGGCCGCGCAGCGGCACTGCCCAGGCCTGCGCCTAATCGCCGGAGCACACGACACCGACTACTTCAGCAAGCTCCCCGATCACGGCGCAGCCAACGGTGGCTTCTCGCTACAGTCGCGCGACGACGACCGCACCAGCGAGATGTGGGCGGCGGTCGCCGAGACCGCGGCCGTGCTCGGCTGCGAGCAGCCGGTGTTGCGTTCGGACCTGCGCGCCGCCGGCGTGCCTCTGCGCCGGCTCGCACGGCGGCATCCGGAGGGCCCCAGGCAGTTCTACCACGAAGCCACGGTCGCGTGGGGCTGGCGCGGCGTCGCCAACCACGGTCCGGGGCGCACGGTTGCCTGCGACATCTCGGCGCTGCTCGTGTCGCCCACGGTGCGCGAACTGATGGACTGGGCGGTGGACAAGAGCCGCGAGGTGCTCCTGGACCAGGTGTCACGCGACACCGCCGAGCGCCTCATCGACGTGGTGGACCGGTTCATCGATCTCTGCCGCTCGCAGGCCGGCGAGCGCACGCTGACCGACCTCTACCTATGCCTGCTGGGCGGCTTCTACCACGTGCTGCTCGGCGACCTGCCGCCACAGGTGGAGGTCACGGCATCGACCGAGCTGTTCCTGTTCACCCCCAATACCTGGGACCGCCCGCGCTTCGACATCGTGGACATCTTCCTCGACCCCGCCACGCGCGAGATCGCCCGCGACGCCTACAACACGGTCATGGGTCACAGCGGCATCTACCGCCTCGATCAGTTCGGTGACGGCGCCATCCCCTTCGACATCGTCATCTGCGGCCGCGGGCGCGGCACCATCCGCGTGCTGGGCGATCGGGCCATCTTTGACTTGCCCCAGGGACAAGTCGAGGCCGGGGCGGAGCGCGAGATCACCGATCGCGAGACGCTGCTCGCCGCCGCCGGTGACAGGTTCGGCTGCATGCTGCGGCTGGTCGGCAAGGCCGTCGTGCTGCCCATCATGCTCAGCCGCGAGTTCAGCATGATCCTGCTCGAGCACGCCTCCGCCTACATGCCCCAGACGCACCGTTTCATCCGCCTGCTGCGCGGCGCCGGCATCGAGCTCGACCTCAACCCCATCGCGCGGCTGCACCTCGAGACGTACGACGCCATGGCCGTGGCCGACGCCCGCCTGCGCCTGCCGCCGCACATGGCGCGGTTCTTCGAGGCCGAGCAGGTGACGGCACCCGAGTTCTCGGCTCGCTGGCGGGCGGCGGTGGCGATGGCCCGCGTGGCCATCGAGCGCCTGGGCGCGGCGCGGGCGCCCGCGGACACCCTGGCACTGCTCGCCGAGGCGGGCGAGGAGGTCGGCGAGCTGGCCCGCGAGCACGATGAGGTCGCTGAGGCGCGGCGGCGCTCGGGGGAGCGGATCCAGGAGCTGAATGAGCGGTCGCAAGCGCTGTGGGTCGAGACCAAGCAGCTCCTGCGCGCGGCGGACGCGCAACGCCGGTCGCCGCCCGCCGACGAGCGGCGGCGCGTCGCGTGCGAGCGGCGGAGGCTCATCGCGCGCACGCTCGAGCTGTCGTCCGCCCCGGAGCACGAGCGCCTGCAGGAACGATACCACGAGCTGGTGCTGGAGATACAGCGGCGGAAGCTGCGCGTGCTGGCCGACGCCCACCGCACGGTTGGCCTGGAGATCTCGAACTACCGCCCGCCGTGGTGGTGGTTCCTGGCCATCGACCCCTCCGGCAAGTGGCTGCGCCGCCTGGCTGAGACCGCGACCATGCGCTTCGAGCCCTTCGGCATGATGGTGTGAGCGCGGCGCAGGTCGCGGCCGCCCCGGCGCCGAAGCCCCCTGCGCCTGACCGCAATCTGATGGCTAATCACACGTCCGCGACAGGAGAGGAAACTCAATGGAATCGATGAAGGGCGGGCCCTATGAGGTCGTGACGCTGTTCGATGGCACGAGCTTCGACGGCTGGCGGCACAAGGACGGCTCCGAGGTTGGCTGGGCGCTCGAGGACGGCGCCATGACCGTAGTGCCGTCCACCGGCAACATCATCAGCGCCGAAACCTGCACCGACTGCTTCCTGCACCTGGAGTTCCGCTGCCCGGACCTGCCCGACGCGGAGGGCCAGCACAAGGGCAACTCCGGCGTCTACCTGCAGGGCCGGTACGAGATCCAGGTGCTCGACTCGTACGGCTGGGAGGTGCCGGGGCTGGGCGACTGTGGGGGGATATACAACCAGCACGCGCCACTCGTCAACCCGTGCAGGCCCGCCGACGAGTGGCAGAGCTACGACATCATCTTCCGCGCGCCGCGCTTCGATGACGATGGCAACCTGCTCTCGAACGCGCGCCTGACGGCCTTCCTCAACGGGGTGCTCATCCACAACAACGTGGAGCTGGCCGGGCTCACCGGCGGGCCCCTCGACGAGGACGTCGCCGCTGCAGGACCACAGCGACGCGGTCTCCTACCGCAACATCTGGCTGGTGCACCTGCCCGAGGAGGCGTCGGCGGAGTACGAGCCGAGGTAGAAGGCAGCAGACGGTGGCGCGACGTCCCGTGTCGTCCAGAGCGACGGGCGTCACGGCCCGTGGGCCCAGGTCATTGTGGCACCTGCCCGCCGCTCGCCCTGCGGCGAGTGAACGACAACAGCGGACAGGCTGGAAGGCTACGTTCAGAAAGC
>JALGUI010000272.1 GCA_029820915.1 Candidatus Zipacnadia bacterium
TGCTGCAGGTGCTCGACGAGCTCGTCGATACCGGCAACACCGTGCTGGTCATCGAGCACAACCTGGAGGTCATCAAGTCCGCCGACCACGTCATCGACCTGGGGCCGGGGGGTGGCGAACACGGCGGCCGCATCGTCGCCTCGGGCACGCCCGAGGAGGTGGCCGAGTGCGCGGAGTCGGCCACGGGCCGGTTTCTGCGCGAGGCGCTCGTGCAGGTGGGGGCGCGGGTGCGCGACTAGGCCGCGGGCCGCGGCACCGACGCGCAGACGTGCCTTGCGGGAGAGAGTGCATGGACCTGTCCGGTGACAGCCGACCCGCCGCAGCCCTCAGCGCCAGCGTGCTGGTGCCGAGCTACCGGCGACCCGACACCCTGTGCGGGTGCCTCGACGCAGTGCTGGCCGGTTCGCGCGTGCCGGACCAGATCGTCGTGGTGCTGCGCGACACCGACACCGACTCGCACGAGGCCCTGGATGGGTGGCTGGCGGTGACGCGCCACGCGGACCGCATCGACCAGGTCACCGTAGCCGAGCCGGGGCAAGCGGCGGCCACCAACGCAGGCCTGGGGGCCGTGCACGGTGACATCGTCTGCTTCATCGATGACGACACCGTGCCCGCCGAGGACTGGCTCGAACGCCTCCTGATGCACTACGGCGATCCCGAGGTCATCGGCGTTGGCGGGCGCGACATCGTCCACCACGGCGACGATATCTCCGCCCGGCCGCAGCCGGTGGTCGGACGCATCACCTGGTACGGCCGCATCATCGGCAACCACCACCAGCCCGGCTTCGACGAGCCGGCAGAGGTCGATCACCTCAAGGGCGCGAACATGTCGTTCCGTCGCGAGGTCGTGTCCGGCTTCGACACGAGCATCGTTGGCGCACACCTGACCGACACCGATGCCTCGCTCTCGGCCGGCCTCCATGGTCGGCTCATCTACGACCCACGCGCGAGCGTACACCACTATCCCGCACCGCGCACCGGCGGCTACGCCCGGCAGTCAGAGCGAGAGGAAGAGATGCGCGCCGATGCCCACGACTGCGCGTACGTCATGCTCAAGCACCTGCCACCGCTGAGGCGCGCGGGGTTCTGGCTCTTCGCTCTCACCATCGGCCAGCATTGGCGCTACGGGCTGTTGCGGATGCTGGTTATGCTCCCGGTGGAGCGCTCGCTGGCGCTTCGGCGCTGGCGGGCCGCCATGCGGGGGCTATTCGAGGCCAGAGAGACGTGCCGGCAGGCCAAGGACGGCTTGGAGGATCCCGTCGCATGAGCAGGTCTTGCGCCGCCCATCCGCTGCCCTCTCTCTCCGTGTCAGTCTCCTCCCGGCGCATTGCTGCGAACATGCGCGTCTGGCTCTTCCTACTTCTGCTGATGCTCTACGTCTTCCATGTCAATGACTTCGTCAGCGACCCGATGGCCATCGCGTCGATGACGCTGACCATGAGCATCGTCGATCACGGCACGGTCGTGATCGACGACTACGCCCACGGCCTCATCGAGCTGGCCTACCGCGACGGGCGCTTCTACTCCGGCATGCCGCCCGGCCAGTCCTTCCTGGCCTTGCCGATCTACGCCGTACTCAGGCCGGCGCTGGTGCCGGCGGCGAGAGCGCTGCACCCGGTCATGAACCGGTTGCCCCCGGCTCGCGGCAGGTTCGACCAGCCCTACATGGTGCGGCGGGTTCTGCTCCTGCTGGTCTTCCAGCTTCTCATCGCCATCCCCGCTGCCGCGGTCGCGCCCGTGATGGTCTATGACCTCGCCCGCCGACACGACAGCACGCGGCGCTGCGCACTGTCCCTGGCTCTGCTGTTGGGCGTCGGCACGCTGTGGTGGTCCTATGGGGGTGGCGCCGGGCATCGCCTGATCCCCGCCACGTTGCTGCTGCTGCCTCTCTGGTGGCTGGTGTGTCGGCGCGACGCCATTGCGCCCCGCCGCGCCGCCTGGGAGGCGGCGGCGATCGGTGCGGGCGTTGGCATGGCGCTCTCGATACGCTACGACCCGGCGCTCGTGGCCGTCCCGGTCAGCCTGTACTTCCTGGCGCGCACCGGCCGGGCCAACGCGCTCAGGTTCGCGATTGGCGCGGTGCTGATGCTGAGCGTCACCGGGCTGTACCACTACCGGTGCTTCGGCTCGCCGCTGACGACGCCCTACGACGTCAAGCTCAGCGGGCTGCCTCTGGTCATCCACGAGTACCACGACAGCATCGAGGGACTCGAGAGGGTCACCTTTGACGGCGTGGACTGGGCGGTGTATTCTCAGAACCGCAGGTGGTTCAACCTCGATAACCTGGGTGAGGCGCTTGTGGTGAACCCGCAGGCCATGTGGCGGTTCACGCCGCCGCTGGCGCTCGCGCTTGTCGGCCTGTGGGTGCTGCGGCGGGATGGTGTCGGACGCGGTTACTCGCTGGCGGTCGCCGGCGGCGTGGTCGCGGGACTTGTGATTCTCGTCTTGATGCCCCACCCGGGGTTCCGGGGTGCCGTCGGGCCCCGTTACTTGCTGTCGTCACTGCCGTACTGGGTGCTGCTGCTCGGCCCGGTGTGGGGACGGCTGCCGACGGTGGTCCGGGGAGTGCTGGCGGCCGCATCGTTCGGGCCCTGCTACCTGGCCGCCATGTTCACGACGCGGCTCGACGCGGCGTGGGACTTCACGCTGCTCGGCCGCTTCGGGCTGAGCAACTACCTCTTCAGTCGCGCGCACGAGATCGGCATGGGCGTTGCCCCCGTCGTCTCGACGGCCATCTGCCTTGTGTTCTGGCTGGCGCTGGCAATGCTGGCTCGGCGGACAATGCTCAGAGGAGAGTAGTGACCACCGGCGCAGCGGCGCCGTTCCTCTGTCGGGTCAACGGCGGTCATACGTGTCCACCGCCGCACTATGATACGTGGGGAGGGGGTGCACCGGGATGTCGAGGCTGAGAGTCGGCACCGCCAAGCTCCTGAACGCCATCCTGCTGCCGGTTGGCGTCATCGCGGCGGTCGTGCTCGTGCTCATCGGGCAGGTCGGCGGCTTCGACATGGCGGTGTTCGTCGCCCTGGCGACCGTCCTCACCGTTGCCGCCTTCGTGTCGCTCGAATTCGGCATCATGGCGCTGATCGTCGCCGCCAGCCTGGACGGCTTCCTGAAGGGCCTCAGCCCGGGCTGGCACACCCAGCTCCTGAAGGACTACATCCTCGGCATCTGCATGCTGCGATGGGCGTGGCTGAGCGTCCTCGGCCACAGGCGCCGCTCGGCGCAGCATCCGCTCGCCATCCCCATCATCCTGTTCGCGGTCTGGTGCGGTGTGCAGTTCCTTAACTCGCGCAATCCCAACACCATCATGACCATTGCCGATCTGCGCTCCTGGATCATCTGGCTGCCGACCTTCTTCCTCGCCTATGATTGCATCCGCACCAGAAGGCAGGTCGAGCGATTCGTCATCTTCATCTTCGTGGTGATGACGCCGCTGGCCATCTACGGCATTGTCCAGTACCAGATCGGGCTGGATCACCTCTATCGGCTCGGCCCGGGATTCAACGTCTATCTCAAGTCCCAGTATGCCACTCCAGCCTACGAGATCGAGCTGCGCCCGCCGTCCACCATGATCTCACCTCATAGTCTCGCAGCCGCGTGCGTCATGCTGATCTGTCTGGGCATTGGCGCGGCCGCCTACTTCCACGGTCGCCGCGCCGTGCAGGCGCTCGTGGCGGGCGCCATGCCCTTCCTCGGGATCGCCCTGCTCATGACCGCGGTGCGCAACGCTTACGGCTCGGCGGCGGCCGCGATCGTGGTTCTGCTCGCGCTCATCCGTAGGCCCGACCTCGTCATCCTCGTCGCCATCATCGGCGGCGTGGCGTTCCTCCAGGTGAACCAGCTCACCGGCGGCAAGGCCCTCGATCGACTGAACACCATCGTGACGCAGCCGGAGTACACGCACCGGCGCATCATCCAGCCGTGGCGTACCGCGCTGCATTGGGCGGGGAAGTACCCCTTGGGCGGTGGGCTGTCGAGCGGCGTTGGCCGAGGGCGATTGCTGTGGGGCGTCGGCGGCCGCTCGACCCTTGACCCGGAGCATCGGACGCCCTGGGCCGAGAATGAGTACGCGCGCGCCCTGATCGAGTTGGGAATCCCGGGCTTCCTGCTCTTCGTCTGGATGCTGATCTCGGTCACGCGGCACGTCTTCCGCGCGTACCGGGT
>JALGUI010000273.1 GCA_029820915.1 Candidatus Zipacnadia bacterium
GCGATGTACGCGCGCCGCTGCTACGCCACCACCGGGACGCGCATTGTGCTCGACTTCCGCGTCAACGGCGCGATCATGGGCAGCGAGATCACCGCGCCCGGCGGAGAGCCGCGCGTCGTTGAGGCCGAGGTGACGGGGACGGCGCCGCTGCAGCGCCTGGAGCTGGTCTGCAACGGCGACGTGATCGCTGATCTCGACGCTCGCGGCATGACGGAGACCGCGGAGTTCGAGGACCCCGACACCGAGGGCCCGGCGTTCTACTACCTGCGCGTCCACCAGACGGACGGGGAGATGGCCTGGTCGAGCCCGGTGTGGGTGGATCCGGAGTAGCGCCAATGACCGATGGCGGGACACGGGCCGAATGTTCAACGCGAAACATCTGTTCGAGCGGCGCCTCTCCCCTACTCCCCGCGCTGGGCCCGCCACTCGGCCGCCATGCGGTCGAGGGTCGGGAAGTACCAGGTCGTGAACAGGTGGTCGCGATCCTCGTTGTAGCCGGGGTAACCCCAGCGCGCGCGCCCGTGGAGCCCGAACATCGCCTGGATGCGCTGACGCTCCGTGGTTCCCGCCATCTTGTCGCCCTTGAGCGTCGCGATGGAGTTGCTGATGTTGAACGTGCCGACGACGTAGCGCAGGTACAGGTCATCGACGCCCTGGATGGCCTGTCCCTCGCCGCGCAGCAGGAAGTCAGAGTAGGTGTCGATGAACGGGCAGTAGACCGACGGCGCGTTGATCGGCGGGTTGAGGGTGCAGTGGGTGTAGATCGCCGCGTCACCGACCATGTCGCGGATTGTGCGGATGTACTCGTACGACCACATCCACTCGTTGCCGCGCCCGAGGCCGTCGAAGTAGAAGCTGTCGGTCCCGTAGCGCTCCTTGTGCGCGCGCAAGAGCGCAAGCTGGCTCTGCAGGTCCTTGTCGGTGTAGGCGCCGGGGTTGAAGTAGGGAAGCACCTGCATCCCCGCGTCGTGGGCGGTCGCGATGACGCGCAGGTACTCGTCGTCGTCCTCGATGATGTACGGCCCGCTGCTCAGCCCACCTGTGTAGATGTTCTGGTGCAGCACGAGGATGTTGCAGTGCTCGGCCATCCAGCGCAGCGTCTCGTCCGCCGGGTAGCGGTTCGAGTGCGCGATGCGGTCCTCGAAGGACTGCCGCCACGGGAAGGGCCTGGGTGGGAACACGCCCAGCGCGACGCGCTTGCGCGGCTCGGCCACGAGCGTGGCGGTCCACCCCGGCTCCGAGGGATCCTCGGGGAGCTGCGTGAAGAGCGAGGGCTCGGTCTCGTACTCCAGGCGCTGCTCGGGGTACATGCAGAAGCCGCCCAACTCGTCGATGGCCAGCAGGTTGTCGCTCATCATGCGGTAGTGCTCGGGCGCGATGGCGGACGTCGCGGTGATTTCGATGCGCCGGTTCGTGCCCAGGGCGATCAGGCCGTCGGGGTTGATCGAGACCGCGCAGTCGTCGCCCATCAGCACGCACATATCCTCGTCCGAGCGGCCGATGCTCAGGTCGGTGAGCTCGCCCAGCGGCGGGTCGAAGGTGAAGCGCACGAGCTCGCGGTCGGCGGGAATCCGCTGCCTGCAGATGAGCAGGGAGCCGTCGCGCTTGAGCTGCAGCCGTGCGCCGGTGGTGACCACCGTGACCAGACCCTCCGCCTCTCGGACGCTCTCGATGCGCATGCCCATTGCGCTCGGGTGGCCGGGCCAGATGATCTCGTCGGGGAGCGCCAGGGACGGCGCCTCGGGACGCTCGACGCGGCGCACCTCGACGTCATCCACGTAGATGGTGTCCACGCCGTTCTTGAGGATGATGCGGAAGGCGAGCCCGGCCGCGTCGCTGCGGGATGCGATGAAGCTGCCCTCGTACCGGTGCCAGGCGCCGCGGCCCTCGCCTGTCTGCAGGCTGATCGGGTAGGTGCCCAGCGACCAGCTCCCGCGCGTGAGGCCATTGCCCTCGGCGTCGAGGTAGCCGCCGCCGATGCGCAGGTAGCCCCCGCCCTGCTCGCGCCTGATCTTCACGCTGATGCGGTAAAGCGTGCGGGGCTCGATGGGCACGTCGGGCCCGGCGATGGCGAAGTAGTAGTCGGGCTCGACGCACTCCATCACCAGCACGTGCGTGCCGCCGGGGGCGTCCGGGACCTCGACGATGCGGCGCTGCGCGCTGGTCCGCCAGCCGCCCTCGCCCTCGAAGTCGCCGTTCACCACCAGGTTCGGCCCCAGCTCCTGGGCGCCGGCAATAGCGATGGCCATCAGCACTGCAACGACCGTCATCGCGCGCTTCATCATGGCCTCTCTCCCTGCTGTACATGGTGCAGGCTGGCTTCCCCGAGCGCCTCCGTCACACCTGCGGCGCTCGCGGCCGGGGTGGCGCGACTGTGGCGGGTGGCGGAGGTGGCGGCCAATCAACTCGGGCCGGGCGCCTCGTCCTCGGCGGTCGGCGGCCTCCTGAACTCCTCGAGCTCCGCGTCATCGAGGTCGTCGCGCGGCTCGGGCAGCTTGCGGGCGAAGACCAGGCCGGCGAGCGCCAGCACCAGGCCGGTGACGAACACGACCTTGAAGCCAAGCGCATCGGCGGCCCAGCCGTAGGCCACGGGCGCCAGGGCCAGGGGCAGAGTGAAGCCGCTGGCGAAGGCCAGGTAGGACGGGCGCAGCCGCTGAGGCGCGATGTCCATCATGTAGTTGCTCGTCCCGATGCCGTGACTCGTCATGAACACGCCGCCGAACACGAAGCAGGCGCCCAGCACCGCGACCTGCATGCTCAGCTCGCCCGCGCCGACCGCCACCGCGAAGTTCCACTCCCCGAACGCCGCCGCCACCGCGAGCGCGGCGGTGACGCTGATCGTGATGGCTGCGCCGATCACCACGCTGCGGTTGCCGAAGCGGTCCGACATGCGGCCGGACAACACCGACCCGACGATCTCGGCGCCGATCTGCAGGGCCAGGAAGGTCGCCGCGACCTCGTCGCTAAGCCCCCAGACCTTGGAGCCGAAGACGACGAAGAACGGGCGAATGCCCGACGCCAGGCCCAGCAGCAGCCGGGCACGGATCAGGCGGCGGTACTGCTTGTCACGGTGCACGATGCGCCAGCCGCGCGCGAGGTGCATCGCGAGCGGGAGAGTGCGGCCCGAGGGCCTCGACGGGGGCTCCTTGATTCGTGCGAAGAGGCACCACGCGATGGCGAAGGTCGCGACCGAGATGAGGAACAGGACGGCGTAGTTCTGCGGGAAGCCGTAGGGACTGGTCGGCCCGATCATGTAGCGAACGAAGGGCGCGACGACGACCAGGGCGATGCCGAGGCCCACCAGGCGCCGCCACATCCACAGGCTGCCCCGCTTGGTGGTCGGGACCGACTTGGCGAGCACGTCGGTGAAGCCGAGCATGCCCCACGCCCCGCCCGCCGCCCGCGCCGCGGAGGCGAGCGCCACGATCGCGACGACCACCGCGGGGACGAGCAGGTCGGCGTACCACAGCACCGCGGCGGTCGCGAGCCCGCAGGCCCCCCGGAACCACGACGAGGCGATATAGTCGGGAAGCTTGTACTCCAGCGTGTCCATGCGGCGGGAGATCACGATCTGCATGACGGCCCGCGCGACCGTGCACGCGCCCAGCGTCACACCAACCACCCAGGCCGCGCCGGATAGCTTGAGTACGAGCAGCGGCAGGATCGTAGACTCATCGGCCATGCGGATGGCCGCCATCGCGATGACGCCATTGATGATGGCGATCCTGTACGTGCGCACGTTGAGCGGGACCAGCATCTCCCGTCCGTACCTGCGGCGGTCATCGCCCACTGCGTCCGCGCACCTCGCTGCCCGGGTCCGGCCTCGCGCGACCGGTGTCCCTTCCCCGTCGCGGTCCGCAGGCCTTTGAGCTCCCCCCCGACTGCACGTGCCGATTGGCCGTGGGGGTCGCCGCCATCCGCCCCGCTCCCCCGCTTTCGCCGCCGTTGCGTGGGACAGGCATTCCTGCCTGTCAATGCCGTGCCCGTCAATGCCGTGCGATCATCGAGACGGCAGAACGGTGACAGCCACGAATGGCTGTCAACAATGTCTGACAGGTCCCGCCCCTGGGCGGGACCCTACAATGACGACATCTCTGACAGGCAGGATGCCTGTCCTACAATGACGGCAAACGACACCTGACGGGGCCGAGGTAGCCGCCTCCC
>JALGUI010000274.1 GCA_029820915.1 Candidatus Zipacnadia bacterium
TAGTTGCTCCGCAGTTCGAAGAGCGGCCGTTCTCTGAAGGTGACCTGGGCCGGTTGCGGGAGGCCGCTGGTCTCCCCCCCAACGCTGCCGGAGGAAGCATTGACAGGAGTGTCTTGCGCCACCGCCTGCATCGTCACGGTGATGGCGCACAGCGCCATGAGGCCCGCAATGAGTCTGCTCAGATGCATCCTTGACCGCCGTCCTTCGTCCCCGCGCGGATGCGACGGGAGAGTCTGATCAGTTACGCCCGCCCCGGCTCAGCCGGCGCGGTATGCGGGCATCACCAGCTTGAGCCGATCGTCGGGCTCAGCCACGCCCAGGTCCGCCAAGTCGTCGCCCAGAACACGCACTGCCGGCTCCAGCTTACCGGCCGCGCTCACGCCTACTGCGACGTCAAATGCTCGTGCGGCGTCCGCGATCTCGTCCGGCACACGGAACTCGCCAAGGAGCATCGCGCCCGAGCCGCGCTCATCAGACGCCGACATGATCCGGAGGCGAGGGCGCCGGACCCCAGCCCCGATGGGGAAACGCCGATGCGCCTGTGACTCCGTCGGGTAGCGCACGCCTCGGTGCAGGATGGCCTCGAAGCGTCCCCCCACCTCGACCCCTACGTAGTCCTGCGTGATGTGCGCCTCTGCGGACCAGATCGCGTGTACCGCGCCGCGCGCCACCGCCGCCAGCCGATCCTCGGGGCCTACCTCCTCGGATTGCAGGGCAATATCGAACCGGTCGCGCACGCTCTCGACAAGTGGCGGGAAGAGGCTGGAGCCGCCAACCAGATAGACCTCGTCGAAGCGCGAGGCGAACCCGGCTTTGCGCTGCAGTGTTGCCATCAGACGGCCCCACAACTCCTCGAGCTCGCGAAGCTGGGGCCTGATCATCGCATCGATGGCTTCACGAGTGATCGCGCGCTCGGACTCGAAGCGGATCTGCTCATCGCCGATCTGCCGGGCGATGGTCACGCGAATGCTCTCGGCGTCAACTCGGCCGGCGGCGACCCGCTCCTTGGCGAGGCGGCAGGCGTTCATCATCTCGGTGCGGATCAGCATCTCGGCCCAGTCATCATGCCCCTCGCCGAGCTGCCGGCGCGCGACCGCCAGCAGCTTCGGCAAAGCCCTCTCGAACTCGTCGCGGACCAGGCTGTAGACGGCCCGGTCGAAGTGCGTCCCGCCCACAATCACGCCCATGGGCTCGCCGAGTGGCGTGTAAGTGGCCCGCCATACTCGCCGACCCGCGTCTTCCGCCAACGTCATGGCCAACGCGGCCACGTCAGTGGTGCCGCCACCCGAGTCGATTACGCCAACGTTGCCCTCGCCGAGCAATGAGTGCCGTGCGAACAGCGACGCCGCGGCCTCCGGCTCGGTGACGAAGATCGTGCGGTCGAGATCGAAGCCGGCGCGCTGAGCGGCACGCGCAAGTACCGCCTCATGTTCGGCGCCGAAGACGGCGGGGACCGTCAGCACCAGACGTACCTGGCTGGGCTGGGTGACATCGCCGCAGCTCTCCTGGAACTGCGGGGTCTCTGAGGCCCGGCAGAACAGCCGCCACAGGTAGGCCCCGATGACCTCCTCGAGGGCCAGACTCTCGCCCCGCACCTGGACCTCAGTGACGCCCGAGAGGAGCATGCTCTTCAGGGGCAGGTCGGCGCGGTCTCCGTCGGTGGATCGCACCGCCCCGCCCGGGTCCTCCCACATCATTCGTCGCGCCAGCTCGCCAATCACCCAGTCGTGTTCGCGGGTCTGGTGCAGGGCGGTAGGCACGGTGACGTAGCTGTTGACCTCACTGCCCACGTCCGGAGGGAAAACGACGGCCTGAGCGCGGCCGCCGACAAGCACCGCAGACTTGGATTGCACAGTGCCGAAGTCGATCGCCAGCAACGGCTCCTCCACCGGTCGCGACTCGATCAGCGGCCGGAAGACCACCTCGACCCGCCCGGCTTCGACCGGGGCCAAGTCGCTGTCTTCGGGTCGTGCGGCGAGGGTGAACGTGGTGCGCACCGGCCCGTCGGCCGTGTACAGCGCTCGCCGAGGCAGCGCCTGCATGGGGATCTCGGTGAACTCAGTGCCCACCTGCACTGAGCTCGAACCGATGACCTCAACCGCCGCTTGAGAGGGGTTATCCGGGACGATCTGCACCGCCAAGGGCCGGCCGACCACCGAGCGCAGGTAGACCCCGCTTACGTCCAGGTCGGCGTCCACGACGCGCAGGTCCACTTGGGGGAGGAGGGGCTCCACCCCCACCGGCATGGCCCGCACCCGGAACTCAAGGCGCGCAACCCGGCTGTGATCACACAAGTAGGCGTCGGTGCGCGTCCGCAAGTCGCCCGCCCAGTAGACCTGCAGACGCAGGTCGCGGGGCCGCGGATCGGATGCGATACGAGTGGCACTGAAGATCAGATCGAGGGTAGGTGGGTTGTCGGCCGTGAGCAATGGCACCGGCACTTGGTCCGGCCATCTCACCTCGACCAAGCCGGGCTCGCCCCCCTGCACCTCAACCCGGTGGATGATCGCGGGGCCGGCTCCACGGTTGATCAGTGGGATGGGAACGCAGGTGTCGGCAGTGGCAGACACGGCCAAAACATACTCGTCCTGCGGCAGGGCCAATCGTGCTCGCGGACGCCCGCATGAAACGCACCATGCGTCGTGCACGTCGTGGCACAAATGCAGACAACACAGGGGGAGTCCCCCGCTCGTGTCAGTCAGACCGGTGCTGCGGTCATCTGGCATGTCTATCTCGACCCCCGCAGGCTCGTGACGGTGCCGGCAGGCCGTACCTGGTCGGGCCACCCGCCTTGCGGCGACCTCGCGTCAGTAGTCGGCCCAATCGCCCAGCCCGGGGGCGCTCTCCCCCGCGAGATACGTGCGGGCATCTTCGACAAGCACGCACGGGCCGGTCGGCACGACCGAATAGAAGGTCCCTTCACACACGATCTTGCGCCCGGGCATCGGTGCCGAGTGCATCGCCGACGGCACCAGCACCCAGATCACGCTGCCTTCCCCGGCCTCCAGTGAGTAGACGCCGATGAGGTCGCGAGGATCGATGCCGACGTCCCCAAGAAGCTGGAGCGCCACCGCCGGCGCACTGGCGCACTGCTGCGCGACGCCGGCGAGGGCCACTCGCTGCTCTTGGTAGATGTCCATGTTCGCGAGAAGCTCATCCGGCGTCACCAGTGGAGGAGGCGGCGCCTCGGGAGGCCCCGACGGCTCAGCAATGACAAGCCCCTGATCGGCCCCCTTCTCTGTGGCATTGGGCGGACCGGATTGCCGGCTCCCGACGCTTGCGAGCACGATGATCAGGCACACGCCTGCCAATGCTACGAGAACCCATATCGCCGAACCGGGACCACGATGCGATCCACGTCCGTCGCCGTCGGGCGTCGCCGTCTGTGGCGGCTCCCGCTTGCCGTCCCATTCCTCGTACCTGCTCGCTCACTCAGGGCCCATCACACTCGACACGCGTTGCTCGCTATCCCGATCCATTCACCAACCCGAAGATGCGGTCCCTCGCATTCATTGGACTCTGTCTTGTGTTCGCCGAAGGTCCGTGATGACCTCCCCGGTGCTGGCCCGGACTATCCACAGGCTCTCTCGTCAACTGCCTCCGGCGGCAGTCTGAGGTCGGTTGCGGGCTGAAGTGCCGGTCGGGTTCGAGAGATGCCTCAATGCGTGGTGAATCGGGTGGTGATCGAGGTCGTTCTTCCGCGTTCGGCGCCCGATCTGCCCCGTCCAGGTGTTCAGCACCGCCGGACGGGGGTGTTCCGGCCGTTGAGTTCGGGTCGTCCGAGCGGACGGGTCAGCCCGGCGCCGGTTGAGCGCCCACGTCGGCCAGCGCCTGCAGCAGCGGTCCGCGGTTGGGCCGGCCCGAGGACAGGACAGCCGGTCGGCTTTGAGGTCGAGCTTGAGCTCCTTGATGTAGTTCTCGTGCTGGCCGCGAGCCGCGCAGAACTCGAACAGGCGGCGGGCGGCGCCGGGGCGCAGGGAGGTCGCCCAGGATGGCGCCGGTGACGCCGATCTTCGTGTACACCGGCGCCACCGTCGCGGCGTTGGCGATGTCCACCTCCGCCGCAGCCCTCAGGGCTGGCCAAGCTTGTTGATGATCTCCTCCGGTGTGTGCCGTCTGCGTCCCATCTGCCTGCCTCCTCCACGGGCCCATGGGCCTCAG
>JALGUI010000275.1 GCA_029820915.1 Candidatus Zipacnadia bacterium
CCTCACGCCCGAGGAGATGGCCAACATCCGGGCGCTGTACGCGGGCGAGATCACGCTCGTCGATCGCTGGATCGGCCGGCTGCTCAACGCCGCGCGCGAGCTGGGCTACTTCGATGACTCGATGATCGTCTTCACGAGCGATCACGGCGAGCCGCTGGACGACCACGGCATCGTGCGCAAGTGCCGGCCGTGGCTGTACGAGGAGCTGGTCGCCGTCCCGCTGATCGCGCACCTGCCCGACGGCGCCGGCGCGGGGGAGAGACGTGAGGCGCTGGTGCGGCTGTCGGACATGGCGCCGACGATCTGCGACGCGGCGGGCGTCGAGCCAATGCCCGGCACGCACGGGGCCAGCCTGCTACCGCTGGTGCGCGGCGAGGTGGCCTCGCTGCGCGACCATGCGATCACGGGCATTCACAGCAACGCCGCGGCGATCCGCGACGGCCGGTGGAGCTATCTGTGCGCCCGCGACCGCGAGCCGGAGCTCTACGATCACGACAGCGACCTCGCCGAGCAGCACGACGTGATCGCCGACTACCCGGACGAGGCCGCGCGCCTCGACGCGGAGATGCACCGCCAGATCGCCGAGCTGAGGTGGGAGTAGGGCTCGCCCCACCCCACGGCGCTTGCTTCTACCGCGCACGCTCCTGACAGCAACAGCGCACCGCGCGTGTCCGGAACGACCGGGCGGCGTGGGAACGCCGCCCCTCCTGACAGCAAGGCGCACCGCGCGTGTCGTTCTGGAGGGGCGGGCCTACGCGCCCGCCCGGTCGTTGCCCTTCGCAAGGCAGGGACTACGCTCCTCCCGACCGTTGCCGTGGTCGCGGTCGTTCAGGAGGGGCCGCACGAGGGGCGATCCCGCAGGGATCACAACGAGGTCGGCCCGACACGGTCGTTGGCGTGCCGGGGACGGCACACGGCCTTGTTGGGCCGACCTCCGCGCAACCGCTTCGCGGTCGCCCGTCGTGCGGCCCCTCCGTGAACTACCCGCGCGAGGCCGCCCTGCTGCCGTCGCTCCTCGACCTGATCTGGGAGTGGCTGCGCGGCCGGTTCGGGGGGTGACCTCGCCTGACATCCACCGACCTCGACAAACCCCCGCCGAGGAGTGTATCATGGCCCCGACGCATGGCGCCGTGCGGCGTGCCCGGCTGCCGGTTGCCGGGCGACTGCGCAGCAGTCGCATGCCGGTTATCGAGCAATTGCCCATTCCCAGCCCTTCCCAGGTGATGTTGATGGCCCTTGAGCCCCTCGTCGGTCTCGAAGTCCACGTGCAGCTCGCCACCGACTCGAAGATGTTCTGCGGGTGCTCGACGCAATTCGGTGCTCAGCCCAACTCCAACGTCTGCCCGACCTGCCTGGGCCTCCCCGGCTCGCTGCCGGTGCCCAACCGCCGGGCGGTCGAGTACGTGATCCGCACCGCCGCGGCGCTGGGCTGCACGGTCGCGAAGCGCTGCCGCTTCGCGCGCAAGAACTACTTCTACCCCGACCTGCCCAAGAACTTCCAGGTCTCGCAGTACGATGAGCCGTTGAGCTTCGACGGGCACATCGACCTGAACGTGAACGGCGACGAAGTGCGCATTCGCATCCGGCGCGCGCACCTGGAGGAGGACACCGGCAAGAACCTGCACCTGGCCAGCGGCTCCTCGCTCGTCGAGTACAACCGCTGCGGCATCCCGCTCATGGAGATCGTCACTGAGCCGGACTTCACGACCGCCGAGCAGTGCCGCGAGTACCTGACCCAGCTCCGGCTCATCCTGCGCGCCATCGGGGTCTCCAACGCGAACATGGAGGAGGGGGCCATGCGCGCCGAGCCCACCGTGAACCTGCGCGACCCGGAGACCGGCGAGGCCACGCCCATGGTCGAGATCAAGAACCTCAACTCCATCCGCTCGGTCTACGAGGCGGTGCGCTACGAGATCGAGCGCCAGCGGCAGGCCGTGGCCGAGGGCCGCGAGGACGAGCTGTTCCAGCAGACCCGTCGCTGGGACGAGGCCAACGGGGCCACGGCGCTGATGCGGCGCAAGGAGACCTCGGACGACTACATGTACTTCCCCGAGCCCGACTTGGTGCCACTCGAGCCGGACCCCGCCTGGGTGGAGGAGATCTACGCGAGTTGCCCCGAGCTTCCCGCGGCGCGCTGCGACCGCTTCCAGGAGCAGTACGGACTGCCCGAGTATGACGCGCGGGTGTTGACCGAGAGCCGCGAGGTGGCGGACCTCTTCGAGGCGACCTGCGAGCGCTTCGAGGGCGCCGCGAAGATCGTCAGTAACTGGGTGATGGGCGACGTGATGAGCCTGCTCAACGAGGCCGAGGTCGCCGTCGCCGACAGCCCTGTGACGGGCGAGGGGCTGGCGGAGTTGCTGGCGCTTATCGAGGAGAGCGTGATCAGCGGGAAGATCGCCAAGGACGTGCTGGCGAAGATGTTCGAGACCGGGAAGGGCGCGCGCGAGATCGTGGAGGAGGAGGGCCTGGGGCAGATCTCCGACACGGGCGAACTCGAGGCCATCATCGACCAGGTCATCGCCGACAATCCCGGCCCGGCCGAGGACTTCCGCGGCGGCAAGGACAAGGCCATCGGCTTCCTGATCGGCCAGGTCATGAAGGCCACGAAGGGCCAGGCGAACCCGGGACTCGTCAACGAGATCATGCGTGAGAAGCTGGGGTAGAGGCGGGGTATCGGGCATGGGGGGACGCGGGCGGCTGAACGGCTCTTCGCTGCCAATACCGCGTAGGTAGGGCTTCCAGCCCGACGCCGTTCCGCGGAGGCACGCGACGTGGAGCTGCGGACGATCCATCAGGACGAGCTGATCGAGGAGATCCTCGCCTTCCTCCGGCGGGTCGGCGTCGAGGAGGCCATTCTCTACGGCTCGCGCGCGCGTGGCGAGGAACTTAAGAGCAGCGATGTTGACCTCATCGTCATCTCCCCGCGGTTCGAGGGCACTCGGTTCGTCGACCGGATAGGCCCCCTGCTCGGCGAGTGGCCGTGCGGGCTACCGCCGCTTGAGGTGCTGGCGTACACCCCCGAGGAGTTCGAGCGGGTCCGTCACGGATTCGGCATCGAGCGCACCGCGGACAGAGAAGGGGTGCGCGTGGAGCTGCGCGACGATGCGAACGGAATCGTCCTCACGAAACCGGAGAATGTGCCTACGGGAGGGAAGCGGATGTTGGACAAGACCCGTGACTGGTTGAGGGAGTCCGAGACGCAGAAACGGGCGGCGGAAGCGATGGCGGAGGCGGGTATCCACAGCCAGGCCGTATTCCACGCTCGTCAGGCGGTTGAACTGGCTCTGAAGGCGGCAACCCTTCAACTGGACCGCGAGGAGCCACCCCGGACTCATTCCCTCGTTAGGCTGGCGGCACAGATCTGCGCTGACCTGCCCGCGGAGATACGCGAGGCGCTCCAGAAGCTGGATCCCTACTACATCATGACGCGATACCCGACCGATCTCGTGCCGAACCCGACCACTTACTTCAGTGATAGGGACGCCGCCAGCGTGATGGCGACGATGAGCGTCGTACTCGAGTGGATCGGTGAGCGGCTGCTGGACTCGGATGCGTCGGCTGACGGTGACGCCTCAGGCAGCGAGTCTGCAGATGCTGACCGCGACGACGAGGCCGACCAGGACGGCTGACGCGGACCAGGTGCAGACATGCGGCGCGAAGGGGATGAGCGACCGGCCGCCTGACGTGTACGGCAAGGCGGATGCGCAGGAGGCACTCAAGCAATGCTGCGAGATATTGCAGTGGGTGACCGCCCGGTTACGCGAGAGAGACTGATCGAAGAGATCCGCGCTTTCCTCCGGCGGGTCGGCGTCGAGGAGGCCATTCTCTACGGCTCCCACGCCCGCGGCAACGCGCGACGCCACAGTGACGCCGACCTGATCCTCATCTCGCCTCAGTTCGAGGGCGTTCGCGTCCTCGACCGCATCCCACCGCTGCACCAGGAGTGGGAGATCCTCTGGCCGTACCTGCAGGCGCTCGCCTACACGCCCGAGGAGTTCGAGCGCGCGCGGCAGGGCCTGGGCATCGAGCGCGTCGCCGCCAGGGAGGGCATCCGCATCACCATCGAGGATGAGGACGCCGATGAGGACGCCTGACGCATGCTGAACGAGCGCGAGCGCACCTGGATCGCGGATGCCCGGACCGAGC
>JALGUI010000276.1 GCA_029820915.1 Candidatus Zipacnadia bacterium
GGCAGCCCGTCGATCGCCGCGATCGTCGCATCAGTGGCAACCGGCCACGCTACCGCCGGACCCTCAGGCGGCCCGTCTGGCGTGCCTCGGAACAGGTGGCACTGCCCATCGTCGGCCATGTAGTGCCCCACGACGATACCTGTCTCACTGACATCGTTGGCCCGACTGCACTGCCAGCCTGCCTGGTGGAGGTCCATGCGCGTCCCGGTGTTCGCGTCCCACAGGATGGCGCGTCCGTTGCTCGTGCGCGAGAAGGCCTCGCGTCCTGCCACCTGTCCGGCGTCGTTGACCCCGCACACCCGGGACCACTGCCATGGCTCGTCATGAGTTGTGCAGAGGTCGAGCACCTGGCCGCTCTCGTCCCACACACAGGCATGTGAGCCGGTGCCAGACGTCCAGCCATACCCGGCGATCTGGCCCGAATCGGTCATCGCGACGGGGTTGAGGCCGGTCCACGGCGAGCCCGGGTGGATGTCAATCAGGTCCCCGTTGGGCTGCACGAGGTACGGGTGCGAGATGTCCGCGTCCCAGACCGCCACCACCTGGCCACGGTTGTTGATGTCCTGAGGCCGGAACCCGCCGGGCCAGATGGTCACGAACCCGTGTTGGGGATCCCACAGGAAGCCCCTGGGCTGTTCGCCGGCATCCACGTACCCCTCACCGACGACCTGCCCCGCGTCATTGATCGCCTGGCCGCACCAGTAGGTGAAGTTGCCCTCGGGGTCGATCTCACGACAGGTATATCCCCCGGTGCCGTCCGGCTCCCACACGCAGGCTCGGGCCTGCCGGTCAGCATCGAAGAACGCGCCCACGACCTGGCCCAGCGCGTTGATATCCCCCGCATACGTCTGGGAGTCGCCGGGCGAGGGCAGCCGGATGAGTCCGTGCCCGGGATCCCACACGTAGGCGTACGACATCCACGTGTCGGTGCACTGGTACGATCCCGCCGCCTGGCCGGAGTCATTCACTCTCATGCCCCACTCGAAGCCCGCTGTCTCGGCGGGCACCTCGACCGTGTCCCACGTGTAGTCGGCGGGGCTCTGTGGGGTGTGATCTCCGAGCTGGATGGCCAGGGCCTTGAGGTCCTCCATCGATCCCATGGCATCCGCCCAGTGGCGCTCGGCGGCCTGCGGATCAGTCGCGTAGGCCGCCTCGCCTGCCCGCAGCTCTGACACCGTGCTATCCAGCGCCCCAAGCAGCCCCTGCGCATCGTCCTCGCTCAGGGATCCCTCGTCCTCCGCACCGGACACGGCGCCGATCAGCGGCTGGATCTCCTCCTCGATCACCGCCTCCACGCGCGCAGCCACGAGGTCCGGGTGCGGCAGGCTCCCGCCGATCTGTATCGGTCCCGTGGGCTCCTGCGGCCACGCCGCGTCCATCACGAACTCCAGGGTCGGCGTCTCGGCCAGCACCTCCAGCGACACGTCCGACAGGTTGATGGGCGCGCCGGTGTCGTTGATGAGTAGCCAGACGAACTCGCTCGCCTCCGCGTCGTACTGCACCTCGCCGCCACCCGGCACGCCCTGCAACTGCAGCGCGCCCGTCACCAGGAAGGGCTTGCCGTAGGGCGTGACCCAGCGCAGGTCGCGAAGCCGGCAGTGATTGTCCGCCGTCCGCCAGCCGATCTTCGCGTGCGCTCCCGGCGCAACGACGGGCGGGTCGAGCTCGCCGAACTTGAGCTTGGTGCAGTAGGTGCCGGCGTAGGTGATGCTGCTGACCACCGGCGGGCTCCACACGGAGGGGTACGCGGTGTGCGAGGTGATCACCTCCAGTGCGTTGGTGATCGCCCGCAGGTACGCCTGGTCCTGTCCCGTGGTGTTCGTCACCTTATAGAGCTTCGTGTAGGCCGCCCACCCGGGCAGCCCGGCGGCGAGGATCAGCACTACCGACAGCAGTCCAATCAGACGCCGGCGCGATACCGCCAGGCCCATCATCTAGCTCACTCCCGGCAACAAGACGGTGCTTTGGGTGCGCGCGTGCTGGAACGACGCGTGAGGCTGCGGCACAGTGGCCATGCCAGGGGGAGTAGCCCACACGTCGTACGACTCTGCACGGGTCCCCACATCGCACGTACACCGCGCCCGACGAGGCATCCAGCCGAGCCCTGGGGACGGCTTGGCCGTCCCCGGGCAGCGAGGGTGCGCGACGCGGAAGCACATCCGCGGACGCCCTCGCTCGCACTTCGCACGTCCAGAGCCGGACGGTCATCCCCGGCCGCGCCGTGCTCGCGCACGCGCGTGTGGTGCGCTGCCGAGACGTGGTCGAGCCGGGGGGCCGAGCCATTGAGGAAGATGTTGCCGTCGTCCACGAAGAGCACGTCGTGGCCGGAGAACCGGCCGCCGCTGACGGTCGTGTCGCCGCGCACGCGCTGCGCGGCGGTCGTCCTCATCCCGAGGTCGATGGCGAGGGCGGCGGTGCCGAGGAGAACAGATCGGGCCGCCGCCGGCCCACAGAACGGGCCTCGCCGCGGTCGCGGCACGTGATTGCCGAGGAAGCCCCCACACCAAAGGCGAAACCGCCTGCGCGCAGTGCTGCCGAACATCTCGGCACCTCCTGCATCCGCAGCCGGCGGCAACCTGTATTCTAGCCAGTCGTGTCCAAATTGCCCTCTGGAGTAGCTCAACATATACTCACAAGTCACTCAAGCTGCCACTAACTCAGTCAGGCCTCCGGTCGCGACCTGTGACAGCGCGTCACATGGTCGGGTCGCCGGCGGATCGCTCTACCCCCAACCGCCCCGCTGCGAGTAGGGGAACGCGGCCCGAGCGGGGAAGAACATCGCCTGGACGCGGCGGGGCGCAAGCCGGCTTCACCAGCACAACAGGCGCCCGGGGATGTCTCGGGCCTGTCGATATCGCGCCCCTGTTGCGCCCGGGCGCCGCCGGCGCTAACATGGGACCTGGCTTCGTCTCCGGAGCGGACAGCACAGAGCCACACGATAGCAAGGGGGCTGCACTCGTGGAGATGCCGACTCTGTACGCATGGGCGTTGAGGGCTGTCGTCGTCATGATCTGCGGCGGGGTGGCCGCATGGCTGGCACCGCCGGCGGTGAGCGAGCCGGCCGGTGAAGGCTTGGCGCTCTACGTAGCGCGAAAGGGCAACGACGCGTGGTCGGGCAGCCGCGGGCGGCCGTTCGCGACGCTCGAGCGGGCCCGCGACGCCATCCGCGAGCTGAGGGCCGCCGGGGGGGTGCCTGACGGTGGCGTGACCGTCTGGCTGGGCGGCGGGCGCTACGAGCTGCGTGGCACCTTCGAGCTGGCCGCCGATGATGGCGGGACGGAGGCGGCGCCGATCGTCTACCGCGCCCGACCAGGCGCGAGGGTGCTGGTGAGCGGTGGTGTGCGGGTGCCGCCGAAGGCGTTCGGGCCGGTCCAGAGCACGGCCGCCCTGGGCCGACTGCCGGCCGAGGCCCGCGAGCACGTCGTGCAGGCCGACCTGAAGGCGTTGGGGGTGGAGGAGTACGGCTCGCCGGCGGGGGGCGGCCTCGAGGTGTTCTTCGGCCAGCAGCGGATGACGCCGGCGCGCTGGCCCAATGACGGGTTCGTGCAGATCAAGGACATCCTGGGCATTGATCCGGTAAACGTGCGCGGCACCAAGGGCGACAGGGCGGGCATCTTCGTCTACGAGGGCGACCGGCCCCTGCGCTGGCTGGGCGAGGACGACCTGTGGCTGCACGGCTACTGGTTCTGGGACTGGGCCGACCAGCGACAGCGGGTCAAGCGCATCGACCGCGGCGACCACACCATCGAGCTCGAGGAGCCCTACCACCACTACGGCTACCGCACGGGCCAGTGGTACTACGCCTACAACGCCCTGGCCGAGCTGGACGAGCCGGGCGAGTGTTACCTCGATCGCGAGGCGGGCATTCTCTACCTCTGGCCGCCCGGGGATCTGGACGACGCACAGGTCACCGTCTCGGTCGTGGACGACCTCATCACCGTCACCGACGCCTCCTACGTTACCTTCCGCGGCCTGATACTTGAGGCGGCGCGCAGGACCGGCCTGGTGATCAGCGGTGGCTCACACAACAGCGTGATCGGCTGCACCTTCCGCGACATCGGCGGCTTCGCTGCGCGGGCCTCTGGAGCCGGCCACCGGATCGCCCACTGCGACGCCTACCACCTGGGCCAGGGCGG
>JALGUI010000277.1 GCA_029820915.1 Candidatus Zipacnadia bacterium
CGCACCGTGGAGGTCGTTGGGGTGGATGGCGGCGGCGCTCATGCCGGTCATCCTCGCCGCCGGCTGCCCGCGGCGGCAGGAGATCGCGCAGCAGACCATCTCGGCCCGCGTGCAGGACGTCACCGCCGAGGCCGAGAGCGGCGGCGTCCCCGACGAGCTGCTGACCTGGACCGAGGTCGCGCGCTTCGAGACCGGCTTCGACGAGGCGCGCGGCATCGCCCGCGGCCCCGATGGCGGCATCTACGTGGCCGGGGACCGGGCCGTTCGCTTCTTCGGCGACGACGGATCGCTGCAGTGGGAAATGGCGGTCGGCGGGCCGGCCGGGCCGCTGGCGATCGACGCCGACGGTTCGATGCTCATCGGCCTGCGCAACCGCGTGGAGCAGCGCGGGCAGGACGGGAGCCTGCAGCAGACCTACATGCCCTTCGGCGAGCGCACCTGGGTGACCTCGATCGCGACGGCCGCCGGCGAGGTGTACATCGCCGACGCCGGCAACCGGACCGTCTGGCGCTTCGACCGGGCCGGCCAGTTCCTGAACGAGATCGGGCGCATGGACCACAGCCGCGGCATCCCGGCGCTGGCGGTCCCCAGCCCCCACCTCGACATCGCTCTGGCGCCTGACGGCACGCTGCTGGTGGTCAACCCCGGGAGGCGCTCGATCCAGGCGCACTCCCCCGCGGACGGCGCGCTGCTCGGCTCGTGGGGGCTGTCGTCCAACGGGATCGAGGGGTTCGGCGGCTGCTGCAACCCCACCGACATCGCACTGCTGCCCGATGGCCGCGTGGTGACCTCCGAGAAGGGCATCCCGCGGGTGAAGGTGCACTCGGGCGAGGGCGAGCTGCTGTCGGTGGTCGTCCCGCCGACGCAGCTCGACCGGGCCGCGGCCGGGATAGACCTCGCCGTCGATCCGCTCGGACGCGTGCTCGTGCTGGACCCGATCGAGGGCGTCGTTCGTCTGTATGAGCAGAGCGCGGGGCCAGAGGAGGAGCCCACTTGAGCGAAGACCGGCGTGAGTTCTTCAGGTCCATCGCCCGCGGCCTCGCGGGCGCCCTTCTCGGTGGCGGCACCGGCTGGCTGGCACTCAAGTCCGGCGCTCCCTGCTGGGCCGATGGCGCGTGCCGACGCTGCCCGCACCTCGACACCTGCGACCTGCCGGAGGGCAAGCTGACGCGCCTGCAGCGCCTGCGACGGCCGGCCGACCAGGGGGATGAGCACTGATGGCCGGCGACGAGCGCGACAGGGAGCTGAGCCGCCGCAAGCTCATCGCGGACGGCGCCCGGGCCGTCGGCCTGCTGGCCGCGGCCGGCGCGCTCGGATCGTTCGCCGCCGCCGGAGCGCGCGAGGACATGGTCTGGCAGATCGACCCGGACAAGTGCATCGCCTGCGGCAACTGCGCCACCGCCTGCGTGCTGACGCCGTCCGCTGTCCGGTGCGTGCACGATGTGCCGATCTGCGGCTACTGCGACCTGTGCTTCGGCTACTTCGCGGAGCAGCGCCCGAGCGACAGCGAGGCGGCCGAGAACCTGCGCTGCCCGACGGACGCCATCATCCGCAACTTCGTCGAGGAGCCGTACTACGAGTATCTGATCGATGAGCCGAAGTGCATCGGCTGCGGTGTGTGCGTGGAGGGCTGCAGCCAGTACGGTAACGGCGCGCTGATTCTGCAGGTGCGGCACGACCGCTGCAAGAACTGCAACGAGTGCGCCATCGCCGTGACCTGCCCCGCCGACGCCTTCGTGCGGGTGCCCGCCCGCGACCCGTACCTGCTGCGCAGCGCGCGGCTTGAGGAAGAGGGGGACCTCGAGGAGGAGCTCGCGGAGACGGGACCGAGGCCGACCCGCCCCATGCAGCCCCAGCAGCAGGCCACGCCCGCCGAGCCGGCGCCGCCCATGCGACAGCCCACACGGCCCGAGCCCGAGCCCGGGTCGGCGGAGCAGCCCGTGACCGGAGGGCCGGCGCAGCCGGAGACCGTGCTGCCCGCCGACGACCTCTCGGGCGGTGGCCTGCAGCCGGTGACGCCGCGGGGGCCGGAGGCGCGGACCGGACCGCCGCCCCCACCCGACGCGGCCGACGAGCAGGCCGACGACCTCGGCAGCATACTCGGCGTGGACAGCATATGACACGCAGGATCACGTTGCTGATCGTGCTCGCGGCGCTGCTGGTGCCGGCGCTGGCGCCGGCGGCGGAGCGCTTCCCGCCGCCGGAGTTCAGCTTCGACTACCACTTCCCCGAGATCCGCGTGCCGCAGCCGCGCGCCGAGGTCTTCGCGTGGGTCGATGTGGCGGTGCTGCTCCTCGCGCTGTGCATGGCTGCGTGGCTCGCCATCCGCCGGCGCTCCCGCCGCGAGGTCGCGGTCCTCGCCGTGTTCTCGCTGCTCTACTTCGGCTTCTACCGCGGCGGCTGTATCTGCCCCATCGGCGCCATCCAGAACGTCACACTCGCGATCGCGAACGAGGGCTACGTGCTGCCGGTGACGGTGGGCTTCTTCTTCGTGCTGCCGCTGCTATTCGCGCTGCTGTTCGGCCGCGTGTTCTGCGCGGCGGTGTGCCCGCTGGGCGCGATCCAAGACGTCGTGCTGCTGCGGCCCGTGCGCGTGCCCATCTGGCTCGAGCGCGGCCTGGGCGTCATCCCCTTCGTCTACCTGGGAGCGGCCGTGCTCTTCGCCTGGACCGATAGCGCCTTCATCATCTGCAGGTACGACCCGTTCGTCGGGTTCTTCCGACTCGGCGGGCCGCCGTACATGCTCATCGCGGGCGCCGTGCTGCTGCTCATCGGCGTGTTCATCGGGCGGCCTTACTGCCGCTTCATCTGCCCGCTGTCGGCGATCCTCCGACTGCTGGCGCCGCTGTCGGCGTGGCACGTGACACTGGCCGGGGACCGGTGCATCAAGTGCCACCTGTGCGCGGATGCCTGCCCCTACAACGCCATCCGCCCGCCGACCGCCCCGGATCGCTCGCACCCGCCCGGCACCGGGCGCTGGACGCTCGCCGCGATCATCATCATCCTGCCGGGCCTCATCGCCCTGGGCGCGTGGCTCGGGCACACCGGCAGCGGCCTGCTGGCGCGCATGAGCGACAAGGTCGAGCTGGCGGCGCGCATTTACACGGAGCAGCAGGAGATCGTCGAGGGAACGACCGAGCAGTCCGAGGCGTTCTACGCGCTGGGGGAGCCCGCGGGAGGGCTCTACCGCGAAGCCGCCGAAATCACGAGGCGCTTCGAGGTCGGCAGCGCGGTGCTGGGCGGCTTCATCGGCCTGGTGATCGGCATCCAGCTCGTGGCGGTGTCCCTGCGCCGCAGCCGCAGCACGTACAGGGTTGACCCGGCGGCCTGCGTCTCATGCGCGCGATGCTACGCGTCATGCCCCGTCGTGGCCGCACGCGCGGCGGGCAGGCCGGTTGAGCTGGCGGAGAGTGACCGATGAGCGACGAGGGCGTCTCCGGAAGCGAGGAGCAGGCCACGCCGCAGGCGCCGGCGGCCCCGGGCGGGCAGCCCGACCTCCGCTACGTCATCGCCACGCGCGTTGCCCTGGTGGCGGCCATCTTCTGCGCGATGGTCTTCGCGCTGATGGTGGCGAACCTGGTGCGCGCGCGCACCGCCGACCCCGCCGCTCCGGCGAAGATCGAGCAGCTCAAGGCCCAGATCAACCGTGAGGGCGCGACCGAGGAGCTGCTGCAGACGCTTCGCGCGCTCGACGAGCGGGTCCGGCGCGAGTACCTCAAGAGCCGCCGCTTCGCCGTCCAGGGCGTCTTCATGCTCGTGGGCGGGCTGGCCATCCTGCTGATGGCGCTGCATCTGGCCTCCGTCTACGCCGCCGAGGGCCCCGAGCCGAACCCCGATGCCATTGAGGAGCCGATGCTGGCCACCGCTATGAGTCGGCGCTCGGTGCTGGCGATGGGCCTGCTGCTGGGTGGGCTGCTGATTACGCTGGCGGTGCTGGCTCGGCACGATGCCGTCGCCGAGTACGTGGTCGCCGCGGAGAAGGCGGACCTGGCGGCTGAGGCGGAGGCGGAACGGCTGGCCCTCGTCGGTCCACCGGGGCCGCCCGGACCTCAGGGCGTCGCCGGGCCGGCGGGAGTCGCGGGGGCCGCCGGACCCGCCGGGGCGCCCGGGCCCGCCGGCGGGCGCGGAG
>JALGUI010000009.1 GCA_029820915.1 Candidatus Zipacnadia bacterium
CGCCCACGCCGAGGACGCCGGAAGTCACTGCCGCGCGCCCTGCCCCGGCTCTTGAGCACGCGGCGCCTGTGCGTGTCACGATCCTCAGCGCGGACCGGCCGACGAGTGCGGTGGTGGCGACGGACACGATTGCCGAGCAGCCGACGCCCATGTCGCCACCGGCCCTGCCGCGCGCAGGGGGCCGGGAGCCCGTCGCGGACGCCACTCGGCCGGACGTGCAGGTAAGGACCCGCAGCCGTGTCGCACTCGGGCGAGCGCCCGGCGATCAGGCGCAGACCGCCGTGCCGCCTGCCGAGGCGGCTCTGCCCGGTCCGCGGCCCGCGCAACGCGCGGGAGCGGGCGATCAGGCCGTCAGGACCGGTGGCGCGTCGCTCGCCGGGCCGGAGCGCATCCAACGCGACGGGGCTGCTCCCGCCGTGCTGATCTCGACCGCCGGCAACGTCGCCGCCCCGACCGCTGAGGGCGACGAGCACATCGCGGGCGACTCCGCCGGGCCCGACGACATGGTGCCACGGCCCTCCGGGCGCCGGGGCGCCCTGCTTGAGCCCGGGAGCGAGTCGCCGGTCACGCGCGCGGAGCACCGGGACACGCCATCGCGGTCGCGCACCGACGTGGAGCCCGTGCGACAGCGGGTCGAGGGCATCACGGAGACCGGCCTGCCGTCGCAGGCGGCGCCGGCGGACGGCCGGCGCGCGGACGCGACCGGGGGAACCGCGCCGACGCCCCGCGTCCGCCTCCCCCAACTGGACCATCTTCCGGCCCGTGACGGCGTGCGGACGGTGCACATCGAGGTGGACCCGCCCGAGTTGGGCCGCTGCGAGCTTGAGTTGACGCTGCGCCATGGGGCCGTGCGCGCGGTAATCGTCGCGGAGCGGGCTGAGACGGTGGCCGCGATGCGCCAGGCCGAGGGCCAGGTGCGCGTGGCGCTGGCCGAGCAGGACGTGAGGATGGACGCGTTCGACGTGCGCCAGGGCGCCCACGGGACGGGCGGCGAGGCATCAGGAGAGACGCCCGGCCGGCCGAGGCCGCCCGTCGCCAGACTGCCGCAAGCCGAGCCGCCGCGGACCACGGGCCGGCCGACAGGCATCATCGGGTCGGCCCGCCGAGTGGACTTGGTAGCGTGATGGGAGGAGTCACGAGCATGAGGACCGACGCGGCCGCCGTGATGTCGCCTGCGACCTCGGCGCTCGGGAGTGAGATGGCCTTTCAGGGACTGTCAGAGTCCCAGGATTTCATGACGCTGCTGGTGGCGCAGCTCAAGGCTCAGGACCCACTGGAGCCGATGGACCCATCGCAGTTCCTGGCCCAGCTCGCCCAGCTTCAGACCGTGTCGGAGCTGACCTCGATCAGCTCGGTGCTGACGCAGATGCGCGCCGACCAGGCGCTGGGGCCGGCGCTGGCGCTGATCGGTCGGACCGTCGGCCGGCGGGACGCGTCCTCCGGGGAGCTGGTCTTCGCGGAGGTGGAGGGTGTCGAGCTGTCGGAGGCAGGCGCGCGCATCATCGCCGGAGGATGGGAGCTGTCGCTGAGCGAGATCGTGGCCGTGAGGTCGAATGCGACCTCCGGGTAATCGTATCGGGTACCTGCAGTCGCCTGCGACCGCAGAGAGGAGGGTGCACCGTGGCCGTTGAGACACTGCTGCCGCAACCGCTTCGCGCCGACACCGCACCGGCCTGCGCTCGGAGTCTGGAGCGCCTGGCCCGGGTTACCGGGACCGATCGCATCACAGTCGCCGACGCGGTGGCCTCCGAGGCGACGGATCTGCTCGATTGTGACGCCGCCTTCGTGCTGGCTCCCGCGGGCCGTCACGACGCCGCCCGGGTGGAGGGCGTAGCGCCCCGCGGGAGGTCATACGCGACCTCAGGGCGTCGGCCGGATGTGGGGGAGCTCTGGGAGGTCGGCCCGGCGGCGCGGGAGCTGTTCGAGCGCCCGTGCCACGCAGGTGGCAGGCGACCTGGCGCCGACGGTCGGCGCGAGGGCTGGGCGCCGCTGCACTTCAGGCTGGCGGGGATGGCTCTGCGCTCCTGGGCGAGCGTGCCGCTGGGAGACCCCGGGGGGTCTCAGGGCGCGGAGGCGCGCAGCGCGCTGCTGGTTGCGAGCCGGTGCGCCGAGGCAGCGTGCGGGCGGACGGACCTGCTGCTCCCGCTGGGGACATCGGCCGCGCTGGCGATCTGCGGCGCGCGCGGGGAGACGGCCGAGCCGGGGGAGGTGGAGGTCCTCGAGCGCATGAGGGCGCTGGGCAACTTGAGCTTCGGAGTCTCGCACGCGCTGGGCAACATCTTCGGCGCCATGCTCGGAAACCTGCACTTCCTGGGCGACACCATCACCGACCCCGCGGCCGAGGACCTGCTGCGCCGGTTGGAGCGGTCAACCACCGAGGGCATCGAGCTGATGCGCGCGCTGCAGGTCTTCTCGGAGTTGCCCGCCCGCCGCGCCATGGACTACCTCGACCTCACTGAGTTGGCACGCGACGTCGTGGAGCCGGCGCGCGCGCTGTGCGCGCCGTGGCCTGGTCTCCGCGATATCGAGTTGCGCTCGGTGCTCGCCCCTCGTTGTCCCGCCTGGGGCGACGCCGCGCAGCTCCGCGACAGTCTGGTGAGCATCATCTTCAACGCCGTGCAGGCGGTGGGCGGGCACGGGCGTATCACCGTGAACACCGAAGTCGAGGGCGAGTCCGGCCTTGTCTCGGTGCGCGACGACGGTCCGGGCATGACCGCCGAGGTGACGCGGCGCGCCACCGAGCCGTTCTTCACCACGCGCCTCGCGCCGCACCAGGGCCTGGGGCTGGCGGTCGCCCGAGGCGTGGCCGTCGCACACCGCGGCAATGTGAGGATCGTCCGCCCTCCCGAGGGCGGGGCCCTCGTGACGCTGAGCATCCCTCAGGATCCGCCGGAGGTCGTGCGCTCGGAGCGACTCGTCGCGCGAGCGCTGTCCGCCGTGGACCTGGACGCGAAAGGAGAAGGACGATGAACAGAGCGCTGTTCGCAGGACTGTCAGGCACGATCGCCTTCCAGGAGCGACTCGACGTGGTCGGCAGCAACATCGCCAACTCGAACACGGTGGCGTACAAGGAGAGCCGCACCACCTTCGAGGACGCGCTCTATCAGACCCTTGAGGGCGGCCGCTCCGGCGGCGAGCTGGGGATCGGCGGCAGCAACCCCATCCAGATCGGCAGCGGCGTATCGCTGGGCAGTGTGACGGTCCGGCACAGCCAGGGCTCGCTCGAGCGCACCGGCCAGCCACTGGACGCCGGCATCCAGGGCCCGGGCATGTTCGTGCTCAGTGACGGTGAGGGCACCTACTACAGCCGTGCCGGCGGCTTCATGCTCGATGACAGCAACACCCTCGTCGCCTCCGGCACGGGGCACCGGGTGATGGGCTGGCCGGCGACCGGCGGCTCGATCGACGGGTCCGGGCCGGTGTCGGCGCTGGCCTTCGACATCAGTGCCCTGGCGCCACCGCAGCCTACGTCGAGCGCGACGGTGGTCGGCAACCTCGACGCCACCGCCGCGGTGGCCGACACCGTATCGGCCACCATCTCGGTCTACGACTCGCTGGGCGAGACGCACCAGGTCGAGCTGATCTTCACCAACACCGCCAACGTGAACGAGTGGGACTGCGCCGCGAGCTCCGAGGGCAGCTCGGCGACCACCACCATGCAGTTCGGCTCCGACGGAGCCCTCACCGCCGGCGGAACGGTGACGCTGGACATCGCCCTCACCAACGGCGCCGGCACGCCGCTGTCGGTGGCGATCGACCTGGCGGACGTCACGAACCTGGCGCAGTCGTGCAGTGTGGCCGTACAGTCGCAGGACGGGTGGCCTGCGGCGTCGCTGGTGGCGGTTGAGATGTCGGACAACGGCTACGTGCAGGGCCAGTACTCGGACGGGCGGACGCGCACGCTGGCGCAGGTGGCGCTGGCGAGCTTCAGCAACCCCGGCGGCCTGCGGCGGTTGGGAGCCAACCTCTACGCCGAGGGGGCGGCCTCCGGCCGGGCGCTGGTGGGCGCGGCGGGAAGCGGTGGGCGCGGGCATGTCGTGGCCGGGAGCCTGGAGATGTCCAACGTGGACCTGACCAGAGCCTTCGTGGACATGATCACCACCCAGCGGGGCTTCCAGGCCTCCACCAGAGTCATCGCCACCGCCAACGAGATGCTCGATGACGTGGTCCGGCTGATCAGGACCTGATGGATGCGGGCATGGCGCCCGGCACGGATACTGCTGAAAGGGGCCTGCCATGATACGTCTGACCGCGCTGAACGGTAGAGAGGTCGTCGTGAACGCGCTGCTGGTCGAGCGCATCGAGGCGGTGCCCGACACGGTCATCACGCTGACGACCGGCACCTCGTACGTAGTGCGCGAGAGCGTCGAGGACGTGATCGGCAGGGCCGTTGACTACCTGCGGGACCTGCGCACCGGCGACGGGGGCAGTCCGGCCATCAGCGCCCAGTGGGGCCGGGTCGTCGGCCGGGGCGCCGCGCGTGAGGGCGCCGCCCGAGCGCGACCCGGAGAGTAGGTCGGCAGTGAACCTGGCAACAGTCCTTGGCTTGGTGGTCGCGCTTGCCTGCATCCTGGGGTCCGTCATTGTCGAGGGCGGTCACCTGGCGGCGCTGGTCAACCTGCCCGCCGCCATGATCGTCTTCGGGGGCACCTTCGGGGCGGCCATCGTGACGTCGCGGCTCGGCGACGTGTTGAACCTGCCGCGCGTGGTGCGCCAAGCGTTTTTCTCCAGCCAGCCCGACCCCCTCGAGGTCAGCCGCAAGATGGTCGAGATGGCCAGGCTGGCCCGCCGCGAGGGGTTCCTGGGGCTCGAGAAGGAGGTCAAGGAGCTCGAGCAGTTCAGCCCCTTCATGGCCAAGGCGCTGCAGATGATGGCGGACGGCACATCGCCGGATGTGGTCACGGAGGTGCTGCGCACCGAGGTCGCCCAGCTCGCGCGCCGCCACCACCAGGGCGGGGATTTCCTGATGACCATGGGCGGACTCGCGCCCACGCTGGGCGTGACCGGCACCGTCATGGGCCTGGTGCACATGATGGGCAATATCGACGACCCGAGCTCAATGGGCCCGGCGATCGCGTCGGCCTTCCTTGCCACCCTCTACGGCGTGGCCTCGGCCAACGTCATCTTCATCCCACTCGCCACGAAGCTCAAGAGCATGAGCAAGGAGGAGCAGCAGAGCTGCGAGATCATCCTCGAGGGCGTGCGGGGAATCCAGCGGGGAGACAGCCCGATACTGGTCGCGGAGGCCCTCAAGGCCTTCCTGCGGCCCGACAGCCGCGGGAAGCTCGAGGCCACAGCGACGGCGGCACCGGAGGCGCAGGCAGTTGAGCAGTCACGGGCGGCATGAAGTCGAGGAAGAGGAGGACGCGGACCGCTGGCTCATCACCTACGCGGATATGATCACGCTGCTGATGGCCTTCTTCATCATGCTGTACTCGATGTCCGTGGTGGACCTGCAGAAGTTCGAGGCGCTGACCCACGCGATGGGCAATGCCTTCGGCACCGGTGCGCCGGACCCCACCAGCCAACGGTCTGCCGAAGCGCGGCTGCTCGACGGCGGCGAGAATCTGATGGCGCGCGGCACCGTGTCGGTCGCCAACCGGGCGACGCTGGTCAACGGCATCACGGGCGAGATCAATGCGAGCCTGCCGCAGCGGCTGCGCGAGAGCGTGGAGGTCACGCACTCCGCAGGCACCGTGACCATCCGCATGAAGGCGGATGGCATCACCTTCCCGGCGGGGCAGGCGACGCTGACCGGCGATGCCAGGCAGATCCTGGACTGCGTCGGCCCGGCGCTGAGCGAGGCCGGCGCCACGACGCTGGTCGAGGGGCATACCTGCGACCTGCCCATCAACACCGCACGCTTTGCGTCCAACTGGGAGCTGTCGGCTCAGCGGGCCGGCAACGTGATGGTGTACCTGATCCGCAGCGCCGGAGTGCGGCCCGAACGCATCTCCGCGGCAGGCTTCGCCGACACCAGGCCGCTGGCGCCCAACAGCAGCCAGGCGGGCCGCAGGCGGAATCGGCGCGTGGACATCGTGGTCCTCGGGGGCGACCGGCTCGAGCGAGCTGTGCCGCGGGCGGCGCGCGGCGCCCGCCAGGCCGCGTCCGACGCCGGGCGTGTCGGCACAATGGCACTGCAGCCTGTTCGCCTGTGCCCGCCGATCGACCTGGAGGCGCACTACCGCAAGCGCACGGGGGGCGAGCCGGACACGACCCCGCGCGGGCACTGACGGCGACGCAAGAGGGAGAGAGCGACTGATGCGATGTCGCGGGCCGAACAGCGGAGTCGCACCGATCAAGCTGATCATGCTGGTGGCGGCCGTGGGGATGATCGTCGGCGGTGGGGTGTTCGCGTGGAACCGCGTGCGCGGGACGGCGACGGAGGGCGAGACCGGCGACGGCGAGGAGGCCGCCGCCGAGGAAGGCGCCGAGGCCGTGCCCACGCAGACCGTGGCGCTCGGCGAGTTCCTGGTCAACCTGCAGACCGCCGACGGCACGTTGCGCTATCTGCAGACCGACATCAGCCTCGTCATCGCAGCCCCCGAGGGCGAGGAGTCCGGGGGCCACGGGGGCCACGGCGAGGCGGCGGAGCTTGAGCTGGCGCCGGCGAGTCAGCGCTTTGCCCGCGACGTCGCCATTCAGGTGCTGTCCAGCCAGAGCTTCGAGAAGCTGCGCGATGATCCGGACCGCAACCAGCTTAAGAGCCTGCTGCAGCAGCGCCTCGACGACCAGTTGGCGAGCTATCGCGTCATGGATGTCCTGTTCACGGCCTTCGTGATGCAGTAGGGCCCGCGCGCGAGGTCGTGCGCGATCTTACTCCGACGAGAACAGGGAGAGGCCCCGCATGCCCGATACAGCCGACAGCCCGCAACCGGATGAGGCACAGCCACCGCAGCAGGATCTGCCCGACGTCCCGCGTGCCGAGGACGGGCAGGGCGAGGAGGAGGGCGTGCACCCCCTGCACACCGATGCCCGCCCGCAGGGGCGGGACCGTCACGGCGTCACCGGAGGGTCACACGACCGGCCGGACTGGGAGAACCTGCACCGGATGCTGGACGTGCCGCTGAACCTGACCGTCGAGCTGGGCAGCACCGAGATGCCGCTGGCCGAGGTGCTCAAGCTCGACGCGGGCGCCGTGATCACCATCGACCGCCTGCCCGGGGAGCCGATCGATCTGCTCATCAACGGCCGGCCCTTCGCCCGCGGCGAGGTCGTGGTCATCAACGACACCTTCGGCTGCCGCATTACCGAGATGGTGGACGATGCCGACGAGACCATCCAGGTCGCGCGGGAGGATGACCCGACGTGAGCGCCCCGGTGACTCGCACAGCCGCACTCATCGCTCTCGCGGCGCTGGCCCTGTGCTCGTGCGCGTGGTGCCAGTCGCCGGGAGACCGCGCGGGATCTCAGGACATCCCGTACAACTGGGAGCCCGTGGCCGCCGACGCGCCGGACGTGGGCGCCGAGTCGGCGTCAGGCCCGGCCTACCTGTCGATTCTTGACGCGCTCGGCAAGCTCCTCATCGCGGTGGTCATCGCCTGGGGGCTGGTGCACGCCGTGCGCTGGTGGCAGGAGACGCGAGGTGGGGCCGACCGGTTCGGGGGCGCGGCGGATCGGCAGATGTGCGTAGAGGAGACGCTGTCGCTCGGCGCCGACGGCCGGCTCCACCTCGTCGAGGTGGCGGGCAGGCGCCTGCTGCTGGCGAGCCACGAGGGCGCGGTGCGGCAGATCGCGGAGTTGACCGAGGTCGCCCCCGACGACCGGGAGGAGCCCGGGCCGTCGGCGTACCGGTCGGTGCGGCGGCGGGCCGACGGCAGTTCGGATGAGGTGAACGTCGCGCGCGCGCCGATCTCGACGCGCCCCGTGCGGGCCGACGTGGTGCGCGAGAGCGAGAACTGGGAGCAGCGCCGCGGCCGTCTGCTCCGGGAGCTGCAGGAGAACTGATGCCGGTGATAAGCGGGCCCCGGGCGGTCAGGTCGTGGTGCGTGGCGGCGGCGCTGGTGCTGCTGACGGCACACGCCGGCTGGGGCCAGTCGCCGACGCTCCCCGCGCTGCCCGAGGGCTGGAGCAGCGATCAGCCCGAACAGGTCGTGCTGACCCTGCGCATCCTGATCGGCCTGGCCGTCCTGTCGCTGGCGCCCGCGCTGCTCATGACGCTGACGTCCTTTACGCGCATCATCATCATCCTCAGCTTCCTGCGCAGCGCTTTGGGCACGCAGCAGACGCCGCCCAACGCGGTGCTTGTGGGCTTCGCGCTGTTCCTGACCTTCTTCGTCATGCACCCCGTGCTCGACACCATCAACCGCAACGGGGTGCAGCCGTACCTGGCGGGCGAGATCGGCTATGAGGACGCGCTGGCCCGCGCGGCCGCGCCGCTGCGCGAGTTCATGGTGCGGCAGACGCGCGAGAAGGACCTGGCGCTGTTCTACGAGATCGCCGACCTCCCCCGTCCCCACTCGCCGGACGACGTGCCCTTCCACGTGCTCATGCCCGGCTTCGTCATCAGCGAACTCAAGTCGGCCTTCCAGATCGGCTTCGTGCTCTTCGTGCCCTTCCTGGTCATCGACCTGGTGGTGGCGAGCACGCTGATGTCGATGGGCATGCTCATGGTGCCGCCGGTGATGATCTCGCTGCCCGTCAAGATCCTGCTCTTCGTGATGGTCGATGGCTGGCACCTGGTGACCAGGTCGGTGGTGCTCAGCTTCGCGTGAGATCGTGTACGATCCTGAGTGCCAACCGGAGGAAGTTCGCGGGTTGTGCCGCGCCACCAACGACGTGTGCAGGTGAGGTCGCTCCGCGACCTCTGGGGAGTTTGCTGAGCAAACTCCAGAGCGCTCGCGTTGCGAGCGCAGGGCGCCCGCACTACGGCGTGGGTCTCAGTGACCTTTTCCGAACGCAGCTTCGCACGACTAAGGTAACAGGCAGCCACATGGTAGTGCGGGCGCCCTCGCCTGCACATGCCGTTAGGAGCAGATTGCAGCACGCGAGGTTCCGCCACCAAGCACCAGGCAGTGGGTCGCGTGCGAGGCCGGGGATTGACGATGCCGACCGACATCTACATTGCGCTGGCGAGGGACATGTTCGTGGCGACGCTCAAGCTCGGCGGACCCGTGCTGGGCGTGGCGCTCGTGATCGGCGTGGTCGTCTCGATCCTGCAGGCCGTCACGCAGATCCAGGAGATGACGCTGACCTTCGTGCCCAAGGTGGTGGCCATCGGGCTGACCGTGCTGGTGTGCGGCGCGTGGATGCTCCGGTCGCTCGTGAGCTTCACCGAAGAGCTGTTGCGCCGGATCCCGGAGTTCGTCAGGTAGGCAGGTGGGTGGGAGAGCCGATGATCGAGCACAGCACCCGCGAGCAGGCCGCCGCGCAGGCGGACGCCGATTCGTGGCCGCCGCTCGCGCTGCACGCCGACGAGGCGGTCATGAGTCGTGAGATCGCCGACGGGCTCACCCGCCTGGTGCGCATGGCGATGGGCCGACTCGGCGGGGTGGTCGAGCCGTGGCTGGACGAGGGCATGCTGATCGGCCAGGGCCTGGTGGCGCTGGTCGGCGCGCTGCGCGACGACCCGAACGTCGCGGGGAGCAGGGACGCCCTGGTGGGGCGTGTGGTGGAGAGCCTGCGGCGGTGGGCCCGCATGAGCACGTGGTACCGCGCGGCCTGGCCGTGTCGCGTGGCGCCGCTGTGCGCGTCCCTGGCGTCCCGTCCGGGCGCCTGCGACGACCTGCTCGCCGGTGACCTGGGATTGCGGGAGGCCGGCCTTCGCCGGCGCTTCGTCGAGGCGGGCCTGGTCTTCGGCGTGAGTCCCGAGCTGATCGTGCCGGCGTCCGGTGAAGGCGGCGATCGGCTGGCCGAGGCCATCGCCGCGCTGCCGCGCGATCAGCGCAGCCTGCTGGTGCTCTACTTCCGGGACGGACTGACCATCCCGGAGATCGCGGAGCTGCTGGAACTGCCGCCGGATGGCACGCAGGAGCTCTACGGCCGGGCGACGGCGACCGTGCGGACGCGACTGGTCACGGGCGCGCGCGAGAGACCATCCACCGAAGCCGCCTGAGCGGGTGAGTGAGGGTGCCGCGGTCACTGCTGCAACGTGCGCTGGGACAGAGCGACGTGATGATGGCCGTGGGCATCATCGGCCTGGTGGCCATGATGCTCATACCGTTGCCGCCGGCGCTGCTGGACATGCTGCTGACGGTCAACTTCGGCGTGGCGCTGTGCATCCTGCTGGTCTCGATGTACATCCGCGAGCCCCTGGAGTTCGCGGCCTTCCCCTCGGTGCTGCTGGTGGCGACGCTGTTCCGCCTGGCGCTGAACATATCGTCCACGCGGCTGATATTGCTGCACGCGCACGCCGGTAAGGTCATCGAGGCCTTCGGCAGCTTCGTGGTGGGCGGCGACTTGGTCGTGGGGCTGATCCTCTTCCTGATCCTGGTGATCATCCAGTTCGTGGTGATCACGAGCGGCTCTCAGCGTGTGGCCGAGGTCGCCGCGCGCTTCACTCTTGACGAGATGCCCGGGAAGCAGATGAGCATCGACGCGGACCTGAGCGCGGGCCTGACCACGGAGGACCAGGCGCGGGCGCGGCGACGCACGATTGAGCGGGAGGCCGACTTCTACGGCTCGATGGACGGCGCCACCAAGTTCGTGCGCGGCGACGCCATCGCGGCCATCATCATCGTCGTCATCAACATCATCGCCGGCCTGATTATCGGCGTGGTCAGGCTCGGGCTGGAGCCGGGCGAGGCGCTGCGGCGCTTCGCGTTGCTGACCGTCGGCGACGGCCTGGTCAGCCAGATCCCGGCGCTGCTGATCTCCACCGCCACCGGGCTGGTGGTCACCCGCTCCGCCTCGGAACACGACCTGGGCCGCGACGTTGCCACGCAACTGCTCGCCCAGCCACGCGCGGTCGCCATCGTGGCGGCCATGATGATACTGTTCGGCATGGTCCCCGGCCTCCCGACGCTGAGCTTCTTCCTCATCGGCGGCCTCGCCGGCGTGCTGGCGTGGTTTGCCGCGCAGCGCGCACCCGGCGAGCAGGAGGGGGAGGCGGCGGGAGATCGTGCGCGATCTCAGGGCGAAGCGGCGGACGACGCGCCCCCGGCGATACCGGCCGTGGACCGGCTCGCCGTTGACCTCGGCTACGGCCTCGTCGAGCTGGTGGACGAGGACCGGCAGGGAACGCTGCTGCGCCGCATCGCTGCCATCCGCGACCAGATCGCCGCCGAGCTGGGCCTGCTGGTGCCGCCCGTGCGCATTCGCGACGACATGTCGCTCCAGCCGCAGGCGTACGCCATCCGGCTGCGCGGCGCGGCCATCGCGGAGGGCGAGCTGCAGCCCGCCGGCGTCATGGCCATCGCCGCCCACGAGGCCCTCGACCCGCTGCCCGGGCGGTCCGTCACGGAGCCGGCCTTCGGCCTGCCCGCATGGTGGATCGAGCCGGCCCAGCGAGCGCTGGCGGAGGCGCGGGGCTACACGGTGGTCGAGCCCGAGGTCGTGCTCGCCACGCATCTGAGCGAGCTGATCAAGAGCCACGCGTCGGAGCTGCTCAGCCGCCAGGACGTGCAGATGATGCTCGATGACCTGCGCCGCAGCAACTCGGCGGCGGTCAATGAGCTGATCCCGGACCTGGCCTCGGTCGGCCAACTCCATCAGGCCCTGAGCGCGCTGCTGGAGGAGGGCGTGCCGATCGCGGACCTGTCCACGATCGTCGAGGCGCTGGCCGACGCCCTGCGCGTCGCGCCGGACCTGGCCGAGGCGACCGAGCATGTGCGTGTGGCGCTGGGCCGGGCGATCTGCGAGTGCCACCGCGATGACGACGGCGCGCTGTCGGTCTACGTCCTCGATCCCGAGCTCGAGGCGCGCATCGCCGGGTCGATGGTGGACACCGCGCAGGGCCCGGCGTGCCTGCTCGACCCGGCCGACCTGCGGGCGCTGCTGGAGGCGGCGCAGCGCGCGATCGAGGAGATGGCCGCTCAGGGCCGCGCGGCGGTGGTGCTGACCTCGGCGCCCATCAGGCGGCACCTGCGGGCGCTCACCGCGCGCAGCTTCCCGGAGCTGACAGTGCTGTCCCACGCCGAGGTCGCGGCCGACGTGCGCGTGCGGGCGCTGGGCTCGATAGCGGTGGAACCGCAGGGCGGTCGCGAGCCGGTGGCGGCATGACTGAGCTGGTGGGCGCGCTGCTCGAGCGGCTGGTCACCACGCTGCCGGCCGGCCTGCGCGTGGCGGGAATGACGGCCGTCGCGCCGGGGTTGAGCCTGCAGCAGGCGCCACCGGGAGTGCGGGTGATGCTGGCCGTCGCTCTCGCCGTGGTCATCGCGCCGGTCGCCGCCGGCGGCGGGGCGCCGCCGGACGGTCCGCTGCGCTTCATGGCACTGTGCCTGACCGAGTTGGCAGTGGGGCTGGCGATGGGCTTTGTGGCCGCGGCGGTGCTGGAGGCGCTGCGCTTCGGGGGCGAGGTGCTCGACCTGCAGATCGGGCTGCGCGCCGGCCAGCTCTACGACCCGAGCACCGGCACGCAGTCGGGGATCCTGAGCACCGCCTACGCCATGGTCGCCCTGGTGCTGTTCGTCACCCTCGACGGCCACCACTGGCTGCTGCGCGGACTGGCATCGAGCTTCGCGATCTTGCCCGTCGGCGCGGCGAGCGCGGGCCCCGGGCCGGTCGAGTTGGTCGGCGACCTGGGCACCAGCGTGCTCGTGATGGGGCTGCGCATCGCGGCCCCGGTGATGGCCGTGCTGCTGCTGGCCGACCTGGCCTTTGGCCTGGTGGCGCGAGCCGTGCCGCAGATCAACGTCTTCCTGGTCGGGATTCCGGCCAAGATCGCGATCGGCCTGACCATCGCCGCGGCCGGCGCGCCGCTGCTGCTGGCCAACCTCGAGCGCATCGCGCGCCTGATGGCCAAGGCCCTGGAGGTCATCCTGCGCGCGCTGGCGGGATAGCGCATGGCAAGCGAAGAGCGAACCGAGCAACCGACGCCACGGAAGCGACGGCAGGCCCGGGAACGCGGGCAGGTGGCGACGAGCGTGGACCTGTCGCGGGCCCTGGCGCTGCTGGCGATCTACCTCGCCTGGCGCCTGGGCGGGCGCGGCATGGTCGAGGCGCTGCTGGGCGCCACCGAGCGCTGGCTGCGGGCCGCGTCGGCGCTGGAGCTCGATCCGGAGACCGTCATGCTGGGGTACTCGGACGCGCTGCCGCTGCTGGCCGCGGTACTCGGCCCGGTGATGCTGGCGGCGGTGATCGGCACCGTCGTGGCGGCGAGCGCTCAGACGCGCGGGCTGCTCGCCTCGGCCGCCCTGCAGCCCGACTTCAACCGCGTGAACCCGGTCAACGGCGCGAAGCGGCTGCTGAGCTGGCGCGGCATGGTCGCCGCCGGCAAGGGCATCGTGAAGGTCGGGCTCGTGCTCCTCATCGCCGCGTGGGTACTGCGGGACAGGGCCCCCGAGATCCTCGCCGTGGGCGGCATGGAGCTCGGCCCGATGATGGCGTCGATGCTCACCATCGCCGCCGAGATGGTGCTCAAGTGCATGGTCGTGCTGATCGTGCTGGGCGCGGCCGACTACGCCTTCGAGTGGTGGGACCGCGAGAAGTCGCTGCGCATGACCCGGCAGGAACTGCGCCGCGACCTGCGCGAGGAGGAGGGCGACCCGCAGATCCGGCAACGGCGACGGGAGCTGCGCCGCGGCATGCTCGCGCAGGGGATATCCGCCGAGATGCCGCAGGCGGACGTAGTGGTGACGAACCCCACGCACCTGGCGGTCGCGCTGCGCTATGATCCGGGCCAGATGCTGTCGCCGAAGGTGGTCGCCCGGGGGCAGCGGGCCATCGCCCGGGAGATCGTGCGCCTCGCGCGCATGCACGGCATCCACGTCATGGAGAACCCGCCGGTGGCGCGCAGCCTGTTCGCCGCCTGCGCGCTGGGCGAGTTCGTCCCTCAGGCGCTCTACCAGGTTGTCGCCGAGATCTTCGCCGCGGTCTACCGGCGGCGCCGGGAGCGTGCCCGGTCCCGGCGCGCCACGGGCGCCGACGCGTGACCGGCCGGCGGGATCGTCGTGACAGGGTGCGCTCACGGGGCGGATGCGAAGCCGTTCTCGGGCATGGAGGAATGTCCGAACGCGCGGGGGAAACGCATGTTCACCTGGGATGGCTATCGGGGTCGTGCGGCCCCAGTGACGGTTGACGTGTCGCGCCCGGCGCTTGGTGGCGGAAGTTCGTGTGCTGTAATTCGCTCCCAACAGCGTGTGCAGGCGAGGGCGCCCGCACTACGATTCGGGTGTCTGTTCCCTCTCAGCGCAGCGATCCGTACGATGGGTGCCCTCGCCTGTCGAAGTCGTTAGTACGCGGTTTTTCGCAAGTAAGCACTGGTGGGGAACGCCGACCCGACGGAGCTGCGTAAGGGGATGGCCCAGTGGCCTCCACTGCCGAGTACCACAATCTGGCCCCGTCCGAGCGGGACGAGCTGATCCGACGGCACGCCAACCTGGTGAAGTACGAGGTGGATCGACTGGCCTCGGGACTCCCCGACCAGGTGGACCGCGAGGACCTGATCAGCGCCGGCATGATCGGGCTCATCAAGGCCGTGGACCGATACGACCCGGAGCGGGGCGCGAGCTTCACGACCTACGCCAGTTCGCTGATGCGCGGCGCGATCCTCGATGAGCTGCGGCGCATGGACTGGGCGCCGCGCGGGCTGCGCAGCCGCTATCGCCGCCTGGAGGAGGCCGTGGCCACACTGCGCCAGCGGCTCGGCCGCCAGCCGAGCGAGGAGGAGATCATCGAGGAGCTGGGCGTCACTCCCCCGGAGTACCGCAAGCTGCTGCGCGATGCCTCGACGGCCGCCATGGTCTCGCTCGAGAGCCTGGCCGAGGCCAGCGGCGACGCCCACATGCCCGCAGCTCCACTCGGAGCCGACACCGCCTCGCTGGACCCTGCACGGGCGGAGTGGAACCCGGCGGCGGTCGCCGATAGCGCCGAGCTGAGGCGCCTGCTGGCCGAGGCCGTCGGCGAGCTGTCCGAGCGCGAGCAACTGGTCCTAAGCCTCTACTACCGGGAGGAGCTGACCATGCAGGAGATCGGCATGGTGCTGGGCGTGACCGAGTCGCGCGTGTGCCAGATCCACACCCAGACCATAGCCCGCCTGCGCGCCGGGCTCCAAGCCCGGCTGAGCGCCTGAAGCCGCCGCACCCCACGCAGCAGGAGACCCCTGCGCGTCTCGGGAGGAAGCTCACCACCGTGGCCGACCCTGTGCGCCCCACAGTGCTTGTCGTTGACGATGACCCGGCGGTGCTCGAGAGCCTGGAGAGCGCCCTGGCCGAGTTGAACTGCCGCGTGCGCACTGCGACCGACGGCGCCTCGACGCTGCAGGCCGCCGGAGAGGACCTCGACCTGCTGATCCTCGACCGCATGTTGCCCGACGCCGATGGCGTCGAGCTGCTCGGTCGGCTGCGCGCCGATGGTCTGACCGCGCCCGCCATCATCATCACCGCGCACCCGACGGTCGAGACCGCCATCGACGCGCTCGGCCATCAGGCCGTGTACTACCTCGCCAAGCCCTTCCGGCCCGCCGACCTGCTGGCACGCGCGCGCGCCCTCCTCGGTGACGGCCGGGCCGCGTCGCCGGGCGACCCCGAGTACCTGTGGCAGGCGCTGCGCGAGCGCTATGGCTTCGAGCACGTGATGAGCCGGAACGCCGTGGTGCAGGCGGCGTACGCGGCGGCCGCGCGCGTCGCGGACACGCGGGCGCCGGTGCTGCTGGAGGGCGAGACGGGCACGGGCAAGGACTACCTCGCGCGCGCCATCCACTACATGAGCGACCGCGCCGACCGGCACTTCGTAGCCGTCAACTGCGGGGCGCTGCCCGAGCAGCTCCTCATCAGCGAGCTGTTCGGCCACGAGAAGGGCGCCTTCACCTCGGCCACGCAGGCCAAGAAGGGGCTGTGCGAAGTCGCCGACGGCGGCACGCTGTTCCTCGACGAGATCGGCGAGATGAGCCTGGACAACCAGGTCAAGCTGCTGCATTTCGCGCAGGACCTGACCTTCACGCGCCTCGGAGGGATCGAGCCGATCGAGGTGGACGTGCGCCTGGTGTGCGCGACCAACTGCGACCTCACGGCGGTGGTGGCCGAGGGCCGCTTCCGCGAGGACCTGTACTACCGCCTGGCCGTGATGCCCCTGCGCCTCCCGGCGCTGCGGGAGCGCCCGGAGGACATCGAGCCTTTCGCACGGTTCTTCCTCGCCAGGTACGCGCGCCTGCACGGCCGCGGCCCGGTGGAGATGACGGAGGACGCGCTTGAGCTGCTGCGCGCGCAGCCCTGGCCGGGGAATCTGCGGCAGCTCGAGAACGCCGTCCAGCGCGGGGTGCTCATGGCTGAGGGCAGGGAGCTGCGCCCCGAGCATCTCATGGTGGACCTCGGCGTCGCGTCCCCCGACGGGACCGGTCAGGACCTGGCGTCGATGCCCGATCTGGCGACCGTCGAGGCCGAGCACATCACGCGGGTGTGGCGGGCCTCGGGCGGGGACAGGCGCAGGGCCGCCGAGGTGCTGGGCATCTCACCGCGCACGCTGTCGCGGCGGCTCGATCAACTCGGCGTCGAGTGACGGGCGTCAAGTGGACCGTCGTGCGGTCCGCCGGTATGCGGTGCGCGCATCGGTCCCGGCATGAGCCGTGACCAGCCGCCGGCGCAGATCCGCGAGGGAGCGCTCGATGAGCGCGTGGTTGCGGCGCCGCACCCGATACAGCGCGTGAAGCGCCGCGGCGGCAGGCCCGCCCTCGTTGTCCACACCTTCCCTGCGCGCCGCCGCCACCAGTTCCTGCCACAGGCGCTTCTGGGCCTCGAGCACCTCGTCGAGGTCGTCCCACCGACCGCCGTCGATGGCCTCCCGCTCGGCCCGGTCCAACTCCTCGACGCGCCCGGCCGGCTCCGACTCGTCCGTGGTCACGCCACGCGCGACGCGCTCTCCTCCTGCCGACATACGCGCAGGGCCTCCTCCCAGGCGTCCGCCAGCCGCCGTGTCATGTCGGTGACGTCGGCGAGCACGTCGAGGTCGTCGCATATGTCCACCTCGACCATCTGCCGCTGCAGCCAGGCGTACAGCCTGCGCAGGCCTCCGGCCAGCTCACCGTCGATCTCGTCGTCCAGCGAGCACATCAGCTCGCTGAGGACCGCCTGCGCCTTCGCCAGCGCATCCGCCTTGGTCTCCAGGTCATTCCGCCGCACGGCGTGCTCGGCGCGTGCGAGATACCTCAGCAGCGCCTGACACATCAGGACGGTAAGCTCGCGCTGGTCGCTCCCCAGCACCTGCGTCTGCCGGTACGCGTGGGGCGCCTTGCCCGGTGTTGCCATCCGCTACACTCCCTGAATCGTGCCGCCCACTCCCTGCACTTCTCGTGCCAGACTCAGTCCCACTGCTGCCAGCCGCTCAGTTGCTCGACCTGGGTCTCCATCCAGTTCAGCAGTGTCGTGGACTGCGCCATCTTGGCCTCCATTACCGCGAAGTCGATCTGGAGATCCGCAATGTAGCGGTCCACGTCGGCCTCGAGTTTGGCGATCTGGTCGTCGATGGCCTCGATCTCGGTGGCGATGCCCTCGCTCGCGCGCGTGAGCGACCCGGTGTCGGCATCGGTGGCGGCCGCGATGAAGTCCGTCATGCGCGCCGCGATGCCCTTACTCACGCGCACCACGCCCTTGCCGCCCGTGTCTTCGGACGTGACGCGCAGCGTCAATCCCGCGGTGCTCGCGTTGCCGTCGTCGGCGATGAGCAGCGTGCCCTGGCCGGTGCAGCTCTCGCCGTTAATCGTGCCGGCGACGTCTTGGCCGTCGTAGGTCGCGGCCTCGCCGGCGGTGGCGCCGCCCAGGTCGGTGCCGCCCGCGCCGTCGTCGAGCGACGACGAGATCTCGATCTGCTGCGCGTCGCCCCAGAGGTCGTGGACGATCTGCAGCGTGTCGCCCGCCACCGACGCGGACATCGACATGTGCTGCGCGCTGAACAGCGAGTTCAGCAGGTCCGCCGCGTCCTGCACGCTCATGCCCGCGGTCAGCGTCACCTGCGTGCCGCCGATGGTCAGCGTCTCGTCCAGCGTGATGCCGCCCGGCAACGACGCGCTCGTCGCGGTGCCCCGCGTCGCCACCTGCGTGATCTCGACCGCGTACCCGGCCGAGCCGGAGTCGCGCGTGGCCGAGGAGTACCCGTAGACCTCGATCTCGGCCTCGGACGCGTCGGTGACCACGCCGAACAGCCGCTCGACGCCGACCGGATTGGACTCGAGCGCGGTCTGGAACGCCGAGCTGTCGAACACCAGCCTGTCGTCGGCATCGGTGCTCAGGCCGATCTGCCGGGCGAGCGTCAGGTCCCCGCCCATGGTGTCCACGAGCGCGCTGATCTGGCGCCGCAGGTCCGCCTCAAGGTTGAGGATGGCAGGCGTTCCGAAGAAGGCGCCGCCCTGCTCCGTGTCGGTATCGAAGTCCTGGTTGGCGTTGATGAGGTCGATGACACTGTTGTAGTAGGTCACGAAGCTTTCGACGGCCGATGCCGTGGCGGCCGGGTTACGCTGGATGGTGACCGTGACGTCACTGCCGCCGGTCACGTCAAGGAGTTGGAGCTGGACGTTCGCGAGGGCGTCGTCCACGGCGTTGCTCGAGCGGGTCATGGCCGTGCCGTCGATGGTGAAGTTCGCGTTCTGCGCTGCATCCACCTCATGCGCGAAGCTCTTCTGGAGCACTCCGAGCGTCACCAGCACGTTGCCGTCATCGCCGAAGGTCGGCTGCCCCGCATCGCCCACGATCTCGAGCCGGTAGCTGATCTCACCGTCCACGTCCTGCGAGGTCACCGTCGCCGACACACCGTCCAGGGCGTCGATGGCGCTCGCGATGTCCTGGAGGCTGTCGGCGGACAGGTCGATGACCACGTCCACGCCGTTGACCTGCACGGTGCCCGCCGGCGCCGACGTCAGGCCGAGCACATCGCCGACCGCGGTGAGCTTGTCGGACATCCAGTCGCCGGCGGCGCCGTCGGCGATGGCGTGCTTGACGGAGGTGGCCGCGCCCTGCAGGTCGAGCGCCTCCAGCAGATCGGAGGCATTGGCGTCGATGAGGTCGAGCGCGCCGTCGGCTCCGGACGCGAGGCCGGTGATGACGAGCCGGTGGTCGCTGTCGGAGACGGTGAGAATGGAGGCCGTGGCCCCCGCGCCCGCGGCGTTGATCGCGTCGCGGATGTCCTGCAGGGTGTCGGACG
>JALGUI010000278.1 GCA_029820915.1 Candidatus Zipacnadia bacterium
TCCCACAGGCGCAGGCTGTCCACGGTCTCAAGGAAGCGGCCGACGCACTCATCGACGAAGGTGACCTCGCCGAAGTAGAGCGCCCTCACGCGCTCGATCTCCTCGTCGGTGGCGTCGGGGCCGTGGTGGGACCAGATGAAGTCGATGCCATCATAGTCGGGCATGTACATGTCCGCGTACTTCGGCGGCGGGTCCCAGGGCTCGTGCGGGTCGAAGCCATCGACCCAGAGGAAGAACGGCGCGTTCGCGTGGTTATCTTCGAGCCAGCGGCCCGCGGCGGAGAACACCCGCGCGGGCAGGTAGTCGTCCGCGCTCTGGCGGTCGCGGTTGTTGAGGAAGTACTGCAGCATGACCAGGTGGCGCTCCCAGTCGATGGGCTGGCGGCACACGCGCCTCATCAGCGGCTCGACCATCTCCCGCGTCCCCCCGCGCCAGTGGTCGTCTACCTGCCCGCGGATGAAGTCCCATGAGCAGAAGCCGCGCGTGTAGTTCATGGTGGGCTTGAACATGTGGTGGGTGTCGGCGACGAGGCCAGTGTACCAGCCGCGCTGGACGAGGATCTCGGCGAGAGTGTCATGCTCGGGCGGAATCTTGTGCCAGCCCGCTGCGTGGTGCCAGTGGCCGCGGCGGTCCACGTTGAAGCGCCACGGGAAGCAGCGCATCCCCGTCATCAGCGAACGCCGCGCCTGCAGCGTGGGCTGGCTCTCGCCGAAGGCGCGGTCAAAGGTCACCGCCTCGCGCGCGAGCTGGTCCATGGCGGGGGTCTTCACGTGCGCGAGCTTGTCGCGGTCGCCCACGATGTCGGCGCGGAAGGTGTCGAGGCAGATGACGATGACGTTCATGGGTTCGCTCCCTTACGTGGCGGGCAGGCGTGCATCGATGACGTCGTTCGCCGTGCCCCCTCCCTCGCCCTCGCGCGAAGCGCGAAAGGGGGAGGGGGCGGCTCGACGCAGTCGAGCGGGGGAGGGGTGCGGTTGTCGTCCGGATCAGATCGGACGCGCGATGAAGGCGTGGTACTCGCCGCCGGGCGCCAGGCCCTGGCCGACGATCACGTTGTTGTTGTTGATGTCGGTGGCCCGAGTCAGCGTCCAGCCCTGCGATGACGCGTCCAGCAGGGCGTTGAGGTCGCGCATGGTGCCGTCCCACAGGAAGGCGCGGATGGCGTTGCTCGCGTTGCGATCGATGCCGACCACCACACCCGCGCTGTTGATCGCGTGGGCCTGGCCGTCAGCGCCGCCGAGGGTCCCGATGTTCTGCATCGCGCCGTTGCGGTAGAGGAACAGGCGCTTGTTGCCGCCGTCCACGTAGTACCCGACGACGTCGCCCGCGTCGTTGATGCCCAGCGCGTTGCTGCTGGTGCCGCCGTTCGTGCCCAGGTCGGTCGCCGCCGCCGGTGTGCCGCGAAAGGCATGGGTCGTGGCCCCGCCTGTCACCCAGAAAAACCCGGCAACCTGGCCCTGGCTGTTGATAGCGTGGGCGCCACCGTTCCCGCCCGGCGTGGGCAGCTCGTGCATGGTGCCATCATGGAGGAACGCAGTGCCCGAAGCGCCCACGATGTGCCCGGTATCGTTGATGCCCTCCGCTCCAGCCCCGGTCTGCCCGGGAAGCACGCCGATGTCCTGCATCTGGTTGTTGAAGTAGAGGAACGCCCGTCCGGTCTCCGAGGCATCGTCCGCGGTGCCGACTATCCGGCCCTGGGAGTTGATGTCCCTGGCCTCGCTCTCATCTCCCCCCAGCGTCCCCAGGTCGATCATGTTGCCGCCCGTGTAGCGAAATGCGTGGATGTCGTTCGTGCCCGCCAGCCGTGACCAGCCGACCACCTGTCTGGAGCCATTGACGGCGGTCGCGAAGCTCATGTCGCCACCCAGCGTGCCCAAGTCTGTCACCCGGAACCGCCAGGTGCCGGGCACTCCACTGCCCCCACCGCCACAGCCCGTCACCACCAGACCGGTGACGATCACGAGACATACGCCCACGCTCCCCAACCACGCCCACCTCTCAGCCACCATCATCCTTACCACCTCTCGAGACGTCGCCCGATGCCAGCATCTGCGCTGGTACGTTGCCCGGCCGGAACATGCACGTGCGCTCGCGCCCGCAACGCCCGTGAGGGCGAAGTTCGGCGCAGACTGCGAACTGTCCTGCCAACGACGTTCACCGAGGGCTTCGGGCAGAGGAGGCGCGCAGGGTGGTGGGGAAGCGTGGTATCGAGGCTGTTCACTGGAGGGATCTGACCATGGACTACCGGACGCTTGGATGCTGCGGGGTGAGGGTCTCGCAGGTGTGTCTGGGGACGATGATGTTCGGCGGGCCGACGCCCGAGGACGAGTCGCTGCGCATGATCGAACGGGCGCTGGACGCGGGCATCAACTTCCTGGATACCGCCGACAAGTACAACGCCGGCGAGTCCGAGCGCGTAGTCGGCAAGGCCATCGCCGGTCGGCGCGAGGAGATCGTGTTGGCGACGAAGGTCACGCTGCCCATGGGCGACGGGCCGAACCAGATGGGCTCGTCGCGCAAGCACATCGTGCAGGGCTGCGAGGCGAGCCTGCGGCGGCTGGGCACGGACTACGTCGATCTGTACTACCTGCACAAGCCAGACCCCGACACGCCCATCGAGGAGTCGCTGTCGGCTATGAACGACCTGGTGCGGCAGGGCAAGGTCCTCTACGTGGGCCTGAGCAACTTCGCGGCGTGGCGGGTGGCGAACGCCCTCGGCGTGCAGGCGCTGCGCGGCTGGGACCCGCTGGTGGCGGTGCAGCCGCTGTACAACATCGTCAACCGCGACGTCGAGGTGGAACTGCTGCCCGCCTGCGCGGAGCTTGGCCTCGGAGTGGTGACCTACAGCCCCATCGCCCGCGGGGTCCTCACCGGGAAGTACGCACGCGACGCCGAGCCGCCTGCCGAGTCGCGCGCCGGGCGCGGCAACGAGCGGCTCATGCAGACCGAGTATCGCGAGTCGAACTTCGAACTGGCGCAGCACGTTGTGGCGCTGGCCGAGGAGATCGGCTGCACCCCGGCGCAGTTCGCGGTCGCGTGGGTGATGGCGAACGCGCTGGTGACCTGCCCGATCATCGGCCCGCGGACGATGGAGCAGCTCGAGGACAACCTGGGCGCGCCGGGGGTCGAGATCACGCCGGAGATCGAGGCGCGCATCGACGAGCTGGTGCCGCCCGGCGAGCACACCGGGCGGGGCTTCCAGGACCCCGCGTTCCCGGTGACGGGAAGACGGCTGCGGGAGTAGGGCAGGTGGGTGCCGAGGAGCGCGAACGGCGTGTCGTTCGGAGCGACGTATCTTCAGATGCGTCGGCCGTTCGAGCCATCCCGATGCTCGCTCCACGGATAGCCCAAGAAGGCAGAGTGCGGCCAGTCGTCCGGCCGCTCGCACAGGGCCTCAAGCATCGGGTTGTTGAGGATGTACGCAACGATGTCCTCGGTGCTCTCGTGCTCCCGCTTGTGCCGATCCCAGAAGCTGCGCTGCCAGATGGGCGCATCGAGCCCCAGCCGGCTGATCCGGTAGCCGGACACGCGCTTCAGCCAATCGGCCATCCGCCGGACGTTACCGCCTTCCCGGGTGACACATGTCAGGAAGTGAAGGTGATCGGGCATGATGCAGTAGGCGATGATGGCGCAACCGTGGGATGTGGCTGCCTCCGCCATGGCCTGCTTGAGCGTCGCCGGCGCATCGCCCGCGACCAGGATCGGCTGCCGTCTATGCGTGGTGCCGGAGAAGAACACAGGCTGCCATAGCTCCTCGTACCTGTGGTCCTCGAAACGATGAGGACGGTGTGGCCCGCGTGGTTGGCCAGACACAGCGCATCACCGACGGGTGTCGTCACTCCGAACGACAACGTCCGACGCATCTGAAGATACGTCGCTCCGGACGGCGTCATGCCGCTGTCGTTCCCCGATTGCTGATTCCCGCTTGCCGATTGCCGATTCCCGCTTGCCGATTGCCGGCCGGTCCTCAGATCCCCCAGTACTCGTCGATGGGGTCCTGGTAGGCGCTGATCCTGCCCTCGCGCACGTCGGCGACCTTGACCGGCGCGTTGGCGTGCGCCGACTCGTACAGCGCGAAGCACAGCGTCTTGGCCTGCAGCGCGCCCTCCGCGTCGATCTCCGG
>JALGUI010000279.1 GCA_029820915.1 Candidatus Zipacnadia bacterium
GTGCTACGACGATGACCGCGCCGCCGCTGAGGCATTCTCGGAGACCTTCTCGGGCGTGCCCAGGGTCTGCGACACCGTCGAGGAGATGGCCGAGGAGATCGACGCGATCTTCATCTCCGACTGCGACGGCGGCGGCGGCGACCACCTGGAGCTGGCGACGCCGTTCCTCACCGCCGGCATCCCGACCTTCGTGGACAAGCCCTTCGCCTCGACGCTCAAGGACGCGCGCGCCATCGTGCGTCTCGCCGAGAAGCACGGGACGCCCATGTACAACGAGTCGATCCTGAGCGTCGTGCCAGCGGCCGATCTGTTCCGCCGGCGCTTCGCCGAGATCGGCGACGCGACCGTCGGCGTCATCAAGGGCGTCGGCGGCGCGTTCTCGCAGGAGAACCTCGGACAGCGTGACCTGCTGGGCGGCATCGAGGATCGCCTCGCCTACATCATCCACGGCGTCGCGCTGGCGCTGAACCTGTTCGGCAGCGACGTGGAGTCCGTCGAGGCCATGGGGACGCTGCCGCTGGAGTACCTCCACCTGCGCATGGCATCGGGCAGGGAGGTCATGATCCTCAACACCTCCGTCGAGCACTTCCCCGAGCGTTGCGACTTCTACGCGGCCGGCTACAGCGCCGGCGGTGCGGTGACCTCCGGCCCGATCGGCGACTTCCAGTTCATCTACGGCGGACAGAAGATCCTGCTCAACCTCAAGCGCATGATCCGCACCGGCGAGCCACCCCGGCCCTACCACGACATGGTCCTGCACATCGCGATCGTCGAGGCCGCGCAGATCTCACAGCGCACCGGGCAACAGGTGCGCGTGAGCGACGTGCTGCGAGGCAGGGCCAAGCTCGCGTAGCGGATGGAGGGAGCCATGGACACGATTCGCGTCGGGATGATCGGCTGCGATCTGCACGCGCTGTACTACGGTGCGCTGATGGCCGAGCACGACCCGCTGGTGCTGCGCGACACCGGGCGCGGCCAGGCCGCGTTCTTCTACATGTACCTGCACTACAACGACCCCACCGCGATGACGGCGCCCTTCGTGGGCGGCTTCGACATCGCGAAGGTCTGGGACGCGGACCGCGAGCCGGCCGAGAACGCTGCCACGATCTTCGGCAGCGACATCTGTGCGAGCTTCGAGGAGTGCTCGGACGACGTGGACCTGGTGTTCGTGCCCGAGTGCAACGGTGACGGCACCGGCCACCTCGAGCTGGCGACGCCCGGCCTGGAGAAGGGCGTGCCGACATTCGTGGACAAGCCGCTCGCCAACACCCTCGAGGAGGCCTGGGCCATCGTGGCCCTCGCGGAGGCGAAGGCGACCCCGATGATGTCGCTGTCGATGCTCCGGGCGGTGCCCCACGCGGCGCACTTCCGCGACCGGCTCCGGGAGATCGCCCCCGTGGGCTTCGGGTCGATCAAGGGCGCGGGCCACACGCTCGCGGGCTCAATCCACTCCATCAGCCTCGCCCAGCACGTATTCGGCGCGGGCGTGCAGGCCGTGGACTGCACGGGGCCCTCGGAGCTGGCGTACCTGCACCTCGACTACGGGGACACGCCCGACCGGCCCGAGGCCGGGGTCATGGTCAACTGCCACTCCGGGCCGACCTACCACTGCTCGCTCTACGTCAGCGCCTACAGCGCGAAGGGCGCGATCCACTCGGGGCAGATCGGGGACTTCGAGTTCCCCTGGGGCGCGGCCGAGATCCTGCGCATGATCCGCGAGATGGTGCGCACCGGCGAGCCGCAGGCGCCGTACGACGAGATGCTCGAGTGCATCGCCATCGCCGATGCCGGGCGCCTCGCGCAGAAGACGGGGCGGCGCGTCCGACTCGCGGAGGTCGAGTTCGCCTGATCGGTCGGCGCGCCCGGTCAGGCCTCCGGCCACGTCAGCAGCCGCGGGGGCGCCGTCAGGCCGCTCTCACAGAAGGCGGGCGGGACGGCGCTGGAGCATCGTGGCGCAGGCTTCCAGCCTGCGACCCCGAAGCCGGCAGGCAGGATGCCTGCCCCACCTGCTCGGCCGGGCGGGCGCTTGACTCTGCCCGCGTGGCTGGTACACTTCGCCCGAGCTGTACCTGCAGGTGAGCAGGTTGCCCCGAGGTGATGCCCGTCATGGACGACGCCCTCAAGATCGACACCGGCACGACCAGCTTCAGCTCGTGCGCCGACCGCTTCGTCAAGGGCGGCTACAAGGAGCAGTTCCCGTTCGAGCGCCAGCTCGAGATGATCGCCGCGATCGAGGGCATTACGGGCGTCGCCCTCGACTACCCCTCCCAGTACGAGGACCCCGTCGCCCTCCTCGCGCTGCTGGATCCCCTCGGCCTCGCGCTGGGCATGACCGAGATCGACATGTACTCCAGCGCCACCTGGCGCTTCGGCTCGCTGTCGTCGCTCGACGACCGGCTGCGGAGCGAGGCCATCGCGCTGTGCAAGCGCGGGGTGGACGCCGCCATCGAGGCCGGCGGCGCGGACGTGCAACTGTGGCTCGGCCAGGACGGCTATGACTACCCGTTCCAGACCGACTACAACGAGGCGTGGGCGCGGCTGGTGGACGCCATCGAGGAGGTCGTGTGCCACCGGCCCGAGATGAAGATCACGGTCGAGTACAAGTCGAAGGAGCCGCGCATGCGCTGCTTCATCTCGACCGTGGGCCGCGCGCTGTACATCTGCGAGCGCATCGGCCGGCCCAACGTCGGCATCACGCTCGACGTCGGCCACTCGCTCATGGCCCTGGAGAACCCCGCCGAGGCGGCGGTCATGGCCATGCAGCAGGGCCGGCTGTTCCACCTGCACCTCAACGACAACTACCGCGACTGGGACCACGACATGATCCCGGGCACGGTCAACCTGTGGGACACCATCGAGCTGTTCTACTGGCTGGAGAAGATGGACTTCGACGGCTGGCACGGCATCGACATCTACCCCTACCGCGAGGGCGGGGCGGCGGCGCTGCGGCGGACGGTCGAGAGCACCTACCGCTTCCGCGAGATCGCGCGGCGCCTGATCGGCGCGGGCATCGAGTCCCTGCAGACCGGCGAGCGCGCCGTCGAGGTCATCGACCTGCTCGTGGCCGAAGTGCTCAAGTGAGGAGTGAGCGAATGGACCCGGTGCTCGAAGAGATCTACGGGATGGACGAGGCGGCCATGGCGGCGTGCGCGCGCCATGTGATGCTCGGCGGCGGCACGCGCGGGGGGCCGGTGCTGGCGCGCGGCAAGGGCGTGCGCGTGTGGGACACCGCGGGCCACGAGTACATCGACTGCACCTCGCAGAGCTGGGCCCTGTACCTCGGCTACGCGAATGATGAGATCAACGCGGTCATCCGCGAGCACATCGAGAGCCTGACGCACACCCACCAGGGCTTCGACACCCAGCCGCGCTTCTTCCTAGCGCGCAGGCTGGCGGAGCTGGCTCCCGGCGACCTGAACCGCGTGTCCTTCACCGTCGGCGGCGGGCCGGCCGTCGAGGCGGCCATGAAGATCGCGGTCAAGAACGTGGACCTCGCCCGCGACTTCGTCTGCCTGCAGGACGGCTACCACGGCACCACGCTGGGCACCATGGGCGCGTCGTGGGTCTCGACGCATGCCTCGGGCAAGTACGTGGGCGGCAGCCGCTTCCTCGATCTCACCCGACCCTTCGTCCGCATCCCCAACCCCGACACCTACCGCAATCCCTTCGGCGTGGACGCGGAGGCGTACGCGGACATGTGCCTGACCATGGCGCGCGAGACCTTCGAGCGCGGCATCGCGGGCCGCCCCGCCGGGGTCATCGTCGAGCCCATCCAGGCCAGCGCCGGCCAGCTCATCCTGCCGCGCAGCTACCTGCAGGGCCTGCGCGAGCTGTGCGACGAGTTCGAGACGCTGCTGATCTTCGACGAGATCCAGACCTTCGCGCGCATCGGCGCGATGTTCGCCGCCGACTGGTTCGGCATCACGCCCGATATCATCGTGCTGGGCAAGGCCCTCGGGGCCGGGCTGCCGCTGGCCGCCATCATCATTTCCGACCGGCTCGAGGGCTTCGCGCCGGACACCGAGGAGCTGCACACCTTCGCCAACCCGTCGCTGTCGATGGTCACCGCCGCCAAGCAGCTCGCGCTGCTCGAGGAGTGGGTGCTGGCGAACTGCCGCGAGGT
>JALGUI010000280.1 GCA_029820915.1 Candidatus Zipacnadia bacterium
CAGATGACGATGAGTGCCAGCAACTGCCGGTGCAGGGCCCGGTCGTCGCCCGCAAGCCGCGCCGCGAGGAGCGCGAAGCCGCCCGGCGCCAGGAGCGCCAGGATCACGCCGAGGCTCACTCCCGGCCCGTGGCGGACCGCGAGCCAGCCGATCACTCCGAGGCCGACCGCGATCAGCGCGGAAGCGCCGATACGCAGCTCGCCCGGGGGGCGCACTGACTGCTGCACCTGCTCGTTGGCCTCGACCATCACTGAGGTCGCTCCCGCTGGGCGTCACGTGGCGCTGCATCGTCCGCCGGCGCCTCGGGCGGCGGCTCGCCCTGGAGGATTGCCGGTGGTTCGCCCTGCGGACTGCGCGCCATCGCCACGCCCACGTAGGCCCAGAACGCCGCCATCGCCGCCAGCACCAGTGCGAACAGCGTCAGGCAGCCGCGCATCGACGGCGTGTTCTCGGCCAGCCACGCGGTGAACAGCAGGATCGCGCCCGGCGCCAGCAGCATCACAGCCAGCCGCCAGCCGTGGCCGCCGTGGGCGATCAGCAGCCAGACGTTGGCGCCCACCCCGGCGACGAGCAGGAGCGCGCCCACCCCGCGCAGCAGCGTCGCCCGCGGACGGTCCTCGAATCCCGGGTAGGCCGGCGGTATCATCGCGGTCACCTCCGCCGGCCCTTTCGCTCCCCCGCCGCACCTCGCCTCCCGTGCTGTGTGGAGGTGTCGGCCGTGTGTGCACGAAATGGGTGGGATGCCCGACGTACCCGGCCGGGCGTCGGCGGCCGGGGCTACCTCGCAGGGGAGGCACGTCGATGCGAACTGGAGCCGTCGTTGTGCTGCTGTCAGCGTGCGTGGTCTGCGTCTGGTCGGCCACGCCGATCGACCAATACACGACCTTCGTGGCGAGCTTCGACAGCTCGGTGCAGCCGGACTACTGCGCCGGCGACTGGCGTGCGGGGGCGCGCGGCGAGGCCGAACTGACGGAGGGCAGGTTCGGCAACGCCGTGGCGTTGGGGGACGGCCAGAGCCTCACCTACAACGCCGACGGCAAGATCAACCTCGCCGCCGGCACCATCGAGTTCTGGGTGCTGTGGACCGAGGAGCTGGCGGCGGCCGAGCGCGTCAGCCTCTTCACCATGGTCACGCCGGAGCAGGGGAACTATGTCAACTTCAACAAGATCCAGGGCGCGCGCCTCGGCATGCCCGTCAAGGGCGGCCCCGCCGACGACTTCACCTGGCAGCGCGTGGACGTTGACTTCGCGAACTGGGAGGTCGGCACCTGGCACTACCTGGCCGGCACCTGGGAGGGCGGTGTCATCGCGCTCTACGCCGACGGCTTGCTCGCCCAGGAGGAGGCGGGCGGCGCGGGGCTGATCGAGCTTCCGCCGACCTTCACCGTCGGCGCGTCGGGGCTGGTCCTCGACGAGCTGCGCATCTCGTCCATCGCCCGCTCGGCCGAGGAGATCGCGGCGCGCGCGACCGCTCAGCCCGGCGAGGCGACCACCATGTACCTGACCGACCTCGAGCCCGCTGAGATGGACCAGGCCCTCGGCGTGGTCGGCATCGACGCCCAGACCGCCATCGACGACCGCACGCTCCCGCTGGTGACCGGGCAGACCGCCTACGCGCGCGGGGTGGCCCTGCGCGCGCCGGGGCACATCGAGTTCGAGCTGCCCGCGGGCCTCGCGCAGTTCCGGGGCGCGTGCGGCCTCAGCCCCTTCGGCCGCGAGGGTGCGTCGGCGACGCTGGTGTTCTCGCTCGACGGCCAGGAGGCCCACGTGATCGCAGACCTGCCCGGCGAGCCCGCGCCCGTCGAGCTGGCCGTGCAGGGCGGGCAGACGCTGCGCATCGAGGCCAGGGTCGCGGGCGAGGAGCCCGGCGCGGTGGCCGTGGTGGGCGACGCCATGCTGCTCGCCGAGGGCATCGAGCCGCCGCCGTCGTTCTCGCGCGAGATGTCCGTCGAGGAACTCGAGATTCAGAGGATGCGCACGCATGTGGCCGAGTTCAGCTTCGCGCTGCCGGAGGCGCCCAATGGCTACGTGATCTACGCAGGGCACCCTGTGGACGCCATCGACCTGGCGCTCGAGCCGCTCGCACAGGTCTTCCCCGAGGCGCTGTCCATCGCAGCGGCGCCCGGTGAGTATGAGGCGGCGCAGTTCACGCTGTGCGCGACACGGGACATGCCGTCCGTGCGTGTGAGCATCGGCGACCTCAGCGGCGATGCCGGCGCCATCCCGGCGTCCGACGTGCAGGTGCAGCTCATCCGGCGCGTGCTGCAGCGCAAGGGCTACTGGATGCCGCGCCAGCCGCAGAACTACGAGGCCATCTCGCGCTTCCTGTTCCCGAGCCGCGACTTCTGGCTGCCGGCGGGGAACCTGAAGGAGGTCCAGGTGCTCGTGCGCGTGCCTGAAGACGCGGCGCCCGGCGACTACTCCGGCACGGTCCGCGTCGCGCCGGACGGCCTGGAGCCCACCGAGATGGCGCTGAGCCTCATCGTGCGGCCCATCGAGCTGGTCCAGCCCGAGCACAAGCGCTATGGGATGTACTACCGCATGGCCAACGTGGCCGACAAGCCTGAGATCCTGGACGCCGAGTTCGCCGACATGGCGGCCCACGGCTGCACCATGATCAAGGGGGCCGCGCGCATCGAGTTCGCCGAGGCCGACGACGGCACCATCACCTGGAACTTCGACCTCATCCGCACCATGCTCGACGGCGGCCGGCGGCACGGCTTCTTCGGCCCGATCACGATCTACGACAACATCCCGCAGCTCGCGCGCCTGATGGGCTACTCCGAGCTCGATGACGAGGGGCAGGGCGACCCGATCTCCGAGCAAGAGGACGTGCTCGACGTGGCGCGCCGCTGCTTCGCCGAGCTCAAAGCGCTCGAGGAGCAGTACTCCGAGTTCGAGTTCGTGCTCACACACATGGACGAGGTCTTCGGGCGCGGCCGGTTGGAGCGCTATGTCGATGCCGCCGAGGTCATCCGCAATACCTCGGAGTTCCGCATCTACATCACCATGCACATGTCCCCCGGGCGCTGGGAGGAGTACATGGAGCGCGCCGATCCGTGGATAGACGTGCGCTCCATCAACGGCCACAGCCTGGAGACCTGGCTGCACTCCGGCCACGACTGGGACGACCTCGCGCGGATGCTGGCCGAAGCGGGTGACGAGGGCTGGATCTACCACAACATGCGCGGCTCGTTCTTCAAGGCCGAATGGAACCGCTTCATCAACGGCCTGTTCATGTGGGCCTCGCCGCTTGAGGTACACGTGCCCTGGATGTACTACTACATCGGCGGCGACCCGTTCGATGACACGGATTCCGACACATTCGACTTCGGCTACGCCTTCCCGCACCCCGACGATCCGACGCAGCTCATCTCGACGCTGCACTACGAGGCCTTCCGCGAGGGCTACGACGACACGCGCTATCTCGTGACCCTCGAGCAGACCATGGAGCGGGCGCGCGCGCAGGGCATCGACGTGTCGGAGGCGCAGGCGTGGCTGGGCGAGGTGCGGGCGCTGCTGCCGCAGCTCCCCGCGGACATTCAGGAGATCGAGTTGGAGAGCCCCTACTCGGTGGCCGCCGAGCGCAAGTTCAGCGGCGCCGACTACGACGCCATCCGCGAGCAGACCGCCCGGCACATCATCGCGTTGCAGCAGCAGCTCGGCGGCTAGTGGTTACTTGCGGAAAACCGCGTACTGACAGCCTCGACAGGCGAGGGCGCCCGTCGTACGAAGCATTACGCAAGAAGGTAACAGGCAACCACATCGTAGTGCGGGCGCCCTCGCCTGCACATGCCGTTAGGAGCAGATTGCAGCACGCGAACTCCCGCCACCAAGCACCAGGGCATACGCGACCATCGGAGGGCAACGACCCATGACGAGATACGCAACACTGGCATTTGCGGCCCTGTTGGCGCTGGGAGCGGCGGCGCAGACCGAGCCGCCGCTGGCGGTGGACGTCCGCTGGGGCGACGTGCCGGTCCAGGCCGCGCTTCAGGTGGACCTGTCGGCGCGCAAGCACCTGGCGATCCCCGAGCTGCCCTCGGCGCCCCAACTCGACGGCGATCTCGGCGATGAGGCGTGGGACCACGCCGCGCGGACCGACACCTGGATGGTCAACACCGCGCGGACCGACACCTGGATGGTCAACACCGGCGAGCGCCCCGCGCCGGTCCAGACGACGGCGTGGCTGGGCATCCACGGCGGCACGCTCTTCGTCGGCGCGCGCGCCGACGAGCCCAACGTCGGCGGAATCCTCGCCACCGTGACCGAGGATGGCGGCCCGGCGTGGAGCGATGACTGCATCGAGCTGTTCGTGGACGGCAATCTCGACCTGCAGAGCGCGCGCCAGCTCGTCATCAACTCGGCCGGCGCGGTGACCGCCCTTGACAACGGTCCCGGCGACTGGCGCGTGGCCGTGGCGCGCGCGACGCGCGTAGGCGAGGACGCCTGGTTCGCCGAGTTCGCGCTGCCCGTGGCAGGCCTCGGGCTGACCGGAACCGACTTCGGGATCAACATCTGCCGCGAGCGCCGCGCGGCGGGCGGCACCGAGCTGTCCTGTTGGTCGCCGACCGGCGGCGGCTTCCACCAGCCCGGCAGGTTCGGCCTGGCCAGCCTGCCCGGCGGCTACCTGCGCGGCTTCGCCATCGGCACGGGGATGCTCGGGCACAATGAGCTGTCGATCACTATCGAGAACCCCGACGACCGCCCGCGCAGCCTGGGCACCCGCCTGACCTGGTGGCAGGGCGACGACATCGCGCTCGAGCGCGCCCTTGGCCCGTACGCGCTGGAGCCGGGAGAGGCCCGCGAGGTGACATTCGGCTACGACATCGCCATGGCGGGCGAACCGGTGCAGCTTGAGATGGCGGTGCTGGACGAAACGGGCAAGGTCCTCGCGCGGCAGGAGGTGTCGCAGGGCGTGGTGGACGTGCTGGACATGGCCGCGGGCCGCTCGGTCCTCGTCGTGGGCGAGGGGACCATGTTCGCCCGCGCCACGCTGCGCATTACCGATGACCTGCTGGCGCGCAGCCGGCTCATCATCGCGCTCTTCCGACGGTCAGACATGGCGCTGGTCGCCCGCAGCGAGTTCGCACCGCCCGGCGGGTCGGCCGTGCGCGCCGAGCTGTCGCTGCCGGACCTCGAGCCGGGCGACTACAGCCTCCACGTGGTGCTCAAGTCCGGTGACGGCGACGACGCCCGGCGCATCGCGGAGGAGAAGGCGATGCTGCATGTGCTGGCGCCGGTCGAGTAGGAGCTGCGCTCGGCGCGCGGGAGTCGGGCTGGAAGCCCGACCTACGCGGGAAGCCCGACCTACGCGGACTGCCCATGCGCGGTCTGCCCGTGCGCGGTCTGCCCGTGCGCGGTCTGCCCGTGCGCGGAGTGCCCGGGCGCGGGGTGCCCGGGCCGGGTGGATCGCCGTCGTGCTTGCCGCGCTGCTTGCGGTCGGTCCCGCCTTCGCCCAGCACCTGCTGGTGCCCATGGACGATGCGCAGAGCGATCACCTGCGCGCCTACGGGCTCACCTGGTGGTGCCTGGACGAGCCCCGCGCGCACGAGTGCGAGTGGCTGCTGAACTACCGCTTCGGCAGCTTCCTGCTGCCGGACTTGCCCGATGTGCGCGCGCGGGCCGACGAACTCGGTGTGTCCTTCGAGCCCGTCTCCGCCGCCGGGCTGGCCGAGATCGACGGTGTCATCGAGCGGTCGAACATGCAGCGCCTGCAGCTCACCAAGGCCCCGAAGATCGCCGTCTACACCCCCGCGTACACCGAGCCGTGGGACGATGCCGTGACCCTGGCGCTGACCTACGCGCAGGTGGAGTACGAGACCGTGTGGGATCGCGAGGTCATCCGCGGCGGGCTGGCCGACTGCGACTGGCTGCACCTGCACCACGAGGACTTCACCGGCAACTACGGCCGGTTCTTCACCAGCTTCGGCGATGCGCCCTGGTACCGGCGCCAGGTGATCGAGTCGCGCGCCGCGGCCGAGGACGTGGGCTTTGCCGGCGTGCAGGCCTGCAAGCAGGCCGTGGCGGCGACCATCGCGGCCTGGGTGGCCGAGGGCGGCTTTCTGTTCGCCATGTGCTCGGCGGCCGACACCCTCGACATCGCGCTGGCCGCCCAGGGCGTGGACATCGTCCCGGCCCTCATCGACGGCACCCCGGTGGACCCCGATGCCCAGGCGCGGCTCGACTTCACGGCGACACTGGCCTTCCGCGACTTTACCCTGACCACCGACCCGCTGGCGCCGGAGATCGCGGATATCGACGTGTCTCCCGGCCAGACCGCGATCATCTCCCAGGGCCAGGTCTTCGAGCTGTTCGAGTTCTCGGCCCGCCAGGACCCCGTGCCGACCATGCTGACGCAGTGCCACGTCGGCCAAGTCGCCGACTTCCTGGGCCAGACGACCGCCTTCCGCCGCGAGTGCCTGAAGGACAGCGTCGTCGTCCTCGGCGACTTCCCGGGGCTGGACCGGGTGAAGTACATCCACGGCGGCTACCTGCAGGGCGTCTTCACCTTCCTGGCGGGGCACGATCCGGAGGACTACGCGCACATCATCGGCGAGGACGCCACGGACCTGTCATTGCACCGCCACTCACCTGGGTATCGGCTGATCCTGAACAACATCCTGTTCCCGGCGGCCAAGACCAGGGAGCGTAAGACCTGATGCCCGTATCGGGGCTTCCCGGCCCAAGTTCTGGCGGGGAAAGCCGCCACGAGGCGGGGGCGGCCATTCTTGACTCCGAGGCGGATTTGTGTTACGGTCCGCAGGAGTTGGGATGTGGCCCGCCGGCTTGGCGGTGGGAGCGCCGAATCCGCCCGGTGGCGCATTCTTACATGCCTTGTGAGATGCGCGGCCCGACGGGCATCGACTCAGTGCCTGCACAATCGAGTCGCTACAGGCCTTGCGTTCGTGCAGGGAGGGTACAAGTATGGACAGGCTTGGTTCACTGTTCTGGAGTGGCATGACCGCGCTGGCGCTGCTGGGCATGCTTGCGAGCATCGCCGGCCCGACCGCCCTCGCAGGACCGATCGTCAGGATCACCGAACCCAGCCACGGCCAAGTCGTTCAGAGCCAGATCCTCATCAACGTTGCCTTCCGCACCGACTCCAACCAGCCGATCACCAGGCTCGAGCTGCTGATCGATGAGGGCGTTGTACGCCAGTACGTCCTGGCGACACCGCGTCTCGAGGGGTCGCAGTCCTTCTCGTGGGACTTCACCACCCAGGCGGGCAGCACGCACAACATCAGCGCGCGGGCTATCGACGCCGCGGGGGAGGTCGGCTCCGCCACCATCAGCGTGACCGTGACCGGCGCCACCACCGTCGGCTCGGGCGGCCAAGACCGCGTCCCGCCCGTCATCAACATCTACTATCCCGCGCAGGGCGCCGAGCTGTCGGGCGAGGTCGAGGTGAAGGCCGAGGCCAGCGACAACGTCGGCGTCAGGTACGTCTTCTTCTACATCGACGGCAAGCTGCACAAGATGATCATGAACGCTCCGCCCTTCGTGGACCTGTGGGATACGGCCCGGGTCCCCGACGGCCCGCACGTGCTGCAGGCGAGGGCCATGGACGAGAGCGAGAACGCCGGGACCTCCGCCGAGGTCACGGTGTTTGTCCGCAACCACGACATGACGACGGCGCCGGGCGAGACGCTGCAGCCCTACGGCAGCACGCAGACGCCGCCGCCCGTCGGCACACAGCCGACCGTGACCCGCAGTCAGTTCGCCGATGTGCAGGACGAGCAGCCCACCCTTATGGCGGTGGCCACGGATGATGACGCGCATGCCGCCCCGGTCGGCTACGTGCCGGCGATCGGCGATGACCGGGCCGCCGCACGGACCTCGCAGCCACGGCTGCTGGCCGCCGCCGAGTTCTCGCCGCGGCTGACCGCGCCGCAGCGGCTGCCCGAGGAGGGCCTGCGCACCGACATCGAGCGCCTGCCCAGCACCGCGGCCGGTGTCATCCTGGAGCCCGGCTGGGTGGTCGTCGAGCCGTGTCTCCAGGTGTCGCCCGCGCCCGAGCGTCTCGCGGCGCGCACCACCACGCCGATCCGAAGCCTGGCCCCGAGCGAAGCGCTCGCCGTAGACACGTCGAGCGCGGACACCATCGTGACGCCCTCGACGGCCGAGGGCGAGCTGGGCACCGTGGTGGGCCTGATCGAGCCCGGCCCGCGCACGACGGTCCCTGCCCGCGCCCTGGGTGACTTCCCGGCGCTGAGCTTCGGCGCCATCGATGACGCGGCGGGCACCACGCGCATCGCGGTGCTGCCCGAGCGAGCGGCGCGCGCGGCGATCCCCGCCGACGGCCGCGTCACTCGCCCCGGCGAGCCGGCCATCGCGCCCGTCGCCTCGATGTCCTTCGAGGACGTGGCGGTGCTGTTCGACAGCGAGACGCTCGAGCTGCTCACGCAGCCCGAGGCGCGTGACGGCATCTCGATTGCGCCGCTGCGCGAGATCTTCGAGCACAGCGACGGGGTGCTCTACTGGTACCCGATCGAGAAGCGCGTGAGGGCGGTACGGCCCGGAACCGATATTCACATCCAGATCGGTGACGCGGCCGTGCAGGTCAACGAGGACGCGCGAGTGCTGCAGGTGGCGCCCTACATCAAGCACGGCCGGACCATGGTGCCGCTGCAGTTCATCGCGGACACCCTCAACGTGACCGTCACCTTCAATCCCGCGACAGGCCAGATCTGTCTGACGAGCAACGACTTCTAGTGCGGTTGGCCGCGATCGGCGCGGCCGACCGCCGCCTCTCAGCCAGCCCCAGGGCCACTCGCTTGGGGCTGGTTCTGTACCGGGAGTTGTCAGGTTCGAGTTCCGAGTTTCGAGCAACGACACGCGGCGCAGGCCGGCGAGGGGGCGCCTGCCGATCGCGAAAGGCTGCGAAGATGACGACCGAGAACAGCATGCTGATCGTCAACGACCGCGGGCATCTGGTCGTGGGCGGATGCGACGTGGTGGAACTCGCACACAAGTACGGGACGCCGCTGTACCTGTACGATGAGGGGCGCATCCGCGCGCGCTGCCGGGAGTACATCGCCGAGTTCTCCGGCCGCTACTCAAGCGTCGAGATCGCCTACGCGGGCAAGGCGGGCCTGACCACCGGCCTGTGCCGGCTGATGCACCAGGAGGGCATGGGCCTGGACGTCGCCTCAGCGGGCGAGCTGCACACGGCGCTGCACGCCGGCTTCCCGCCCGCCCGCATCAAGATGCACGGGAACTTCAAGTCGAACCTCGAGTACCGCATGGCGCTCGAGTCCGGTGTCGGACGCGTGGTGGTTGACAGCCTGATCGAGCTGCGCCAGCCTGGGCGCGCAAGCTGGGCATGGTCGCCGACATCCTCATTCGCGTGCGGCCCGGCATCGACACGCACACCCACGAGCTCATCCAGACCGGGCAAGTGGACAGCAAGTTCGGGCTTGGCATCTACGGCGGCGAGGCACAGCAGGCCGTGGAAATGGCGCGGGACCTCGACGGCCTGCGCCTGCAAGGCATACACTGCCACATCGGCAGCCAGCTTCTGGAGACCGACGCCTTCGAGCGCGCCGTGGACCACATGGTCGAGTTCATCGCCGAGATGCGTGCCGAGGCGGGATGCGAGTG
>JALGUI010000281.1 GCA_029820915.1 Candidatus Zipacnadia bacterium
TCCTCGACGCGCGCTGGCGCATCGACACGCCGGCATTCATCCGCGAGGCCCTGGACCGGCTGCCCGAAGTGGACTCGCCGGACGCCGTCGCGGTGGACGAGGCCGCCGCCGGGATCGAGGAGTTCATCGCGGCCCGGCTGGAGGGTGAGCTGGACCCGAGTGGCGTCGGCTACGACCTGGCCCGCGCGGTGCTGGCGGCGCCTGCCGGGGACCTGCTCGACGCACGCGACCGCGCGGTCGCACTGCGCGACATACGCCCGCGCGACGCGGACTTCGACGCGGTGGTCATCGCCGCCGAGCGCACGGCCAACATCGTCCGTGGCCCCAAGGCCGAGGAGAACCTGAACCTCGACGCCGAGGCCCTGGCCGAGCCGCAGGCGAGGGCGCTGCACGAGGCCTACCTGGCGGCGGCCGGGGCGGTCGAGGCGGCGCTGGGCGACGACGGCGCGCGCGACTACGACGCGGCTTGGCGGGCGCTGGCGGCGCTGCGCGGGCCCATCGACAGCTTCTTCGATGACGTGCTCGTGATGGCCGAGGACGAGGCCGTCCGCCGCAACCGGCTGGCGCTGCTGGCCGAGGTGGACGACCTGTTCCTGCGGCTGCTGGACGTGCAGCAGATCGTGATCGAGGGCGAGGCCGACTAGGCGGCCCGAGGCGAGGCCGATGTCGCACCCGGGCGCGCACAAGCCGACGATCAGGGAGCGGCTCGAGCAGCTTGAGCGCGAGCAGCTCTCCCCGCACGCCACGCTCGCGGCCGAGTCCAAGGGCCGGGAGCGCCCCACCGAGCCGGACCCGGTGCGCACCGAGTTCCAGCGCGACCGCGACCGCATCATCCACCTGTGCCGCGCTTTCCGCCGGCTCGCGCACAAGACGCAGGTGTTCATCGCCCCGCGCGAGGACCATCTGCGCACGCGCCTGAGCCACACGCTCGAGGTGTCGCAGATCGGGCGCACCATCGCCAAGGCCCTGCGCCTCAACGAGGACCTGACCGAAGCCATGTCCCTGGGACATGATGTGGGCCACACGCCGTTCGGCCACGCGGGCGAGTGGGCGCTCGATGAGGCCTACCGGCGCTTCGACCCCGAGGCGGCCTTCTGCCATGCCGAGCACAGCGTGCGCGTGCTGACGGTGCTCGAGCTCGAGGGGAAGGGCCTCAACCTGACGCTTGACACCATCGAGGGCATCGCGGCGCACAGCAAGGGCGCGGAGGATACCGGCGCATCGCTCGCCCCCACGGCCACCTGCAGCCTCGAGGCCATGGTGCTGCGCATCTCCGATCGCATTGCCTATCTCAACCACGATCTCGACGACTGCCTGCGCTCGGGGCTGCTGAGGCTCGACGACGTGCCGCGCGAGTGCATCGAGGTGCTGGGCGAGCGGCATTCGGACCGCGTGGGGACGATGGTCGAGGACGTCATCGCCCGCAGCGAGGGCCGCGCGGGGCTCGCCATGAGCGAGCGCGTCATGCAGGCCATGGACGAGCTGAAGGACTTCCTGTTCCAGCGCGTCTACCTCGGCCCGCCGCTGCAGCCCGCGCGGACCCAGGTCTACGGCATCATCCAGCGGCTCTTCGAGCACTACATGGAGAGCGATGAGGCCTTCGCCGCCGACATCGGGACGGTGCCGGGGTTCACGCAGATGCGGGCGCGCGCGGTGTGCGACTACATCGCGGGGATGACCGACCGCTTCGCCCGCGACCGCTACGTCAAGTACTTCCTCCCCTCGGGGTACCCGCAGTTCTAGGCCGGGAACGGCGAACGGCGACCGGCCACGACAACAGCCGGGCGGGTGCGTAGACCCGCCCCTCCGGACGACCACGGCAACGGCAGCGGTGGTGCGCGGCTGCACGGAGCTCGCGAGCGATCTTGAGCCGGGGTCGCCTGTCGTCCGAGGCGGGGTCGCTGCGCGGCTGCGGAAGTCGTTTGTGGGACAGGCCACCCGGCCTGTCCGCTGTTGCGGCCGTCGGATCGCCGAGCGTGGTACGCCGTACGACACCAGCCGGGCGGGTGCGTAGACCCGCCCCTCCGAACGGCAACGCCAGGCGCGGCACAGGCGTTGTGTTCAGAAAGCGCGCTCATCGCCGCATTGAGCCGCGAGATTGCGCACAGCGGTCCATGAAGGCGTGTGATCTTGGAGGAACACTCCTTCTTGAACACAACCCAGGTCCGCGCCCTACAGTAACGGCTATTCCTCGCCGAGTTGGCCGTTGACCATGCCGCTGATAGTGACCGGGTCGCCGGTGATGACGCCGCCGGCGTCCGCGAGACGCGCCAGCGTCGTCGGCTCCAGCCCCATCGCCCGCACGCGCTCGATGATCCCCGGCAGCGCCTCGACCGAGCACATGTCGCCCTGGTGCATGAGGATCACGTCGCCGGCCTGCAGGCCATCAGTGGCGTGGTGCACGATCAGGTCGGCGGGCGGCTTGCGCCAGTCCCCCGTGTTGCGCGACCAGAAGGCCACGGTGTAGCCGAGGGAGGCAACCGCGCGCAGACCGCCCGGCGAACAGCGCCCGCCCGGCGGCCGGAAGAAGCGCATGGGCATGCCGGTGACGCGATCGACGACGCGCTCGCAGGCCGCCACCTCAGCCCACGCCTCCTCGTCCGACAGCTCGTGCAGGCGGCGGTTCGAGTAGGCGTGGTTCGCCAGCTCATGGCCGCCCCGCACGATCATGCGCGTGAGAGCCGGGAACTCCTCGACCTTCTGCCCGACGACAAAGAAGGTGGCGCGCACGCGGGCCTGCGCCAGGATCCGCAGCATCAGCGGCGTGACCAGCGGGTGCGGCCCATCGTCGATGGTCAGCGCCACGAGATCGCCGTCGCGCGGGCCGTGGAAGATGGCGCGCACCTCGCGCTGCCTGTCCATCGTGCCGGCCACCTGCTCGCCGGACGCCTCCGCGAGCAGCCGACCCCAACTCTCGCCCAGCGCCTCGTCGGTGAAGGCGCTCCCGGACCCGGGCGGGGCGGCTTCGCCGTCGCCGGCGTAGGAGGTGAACACCGGGCTGTAGCGCACCCCGTCCAGCGCGTCCAGCAGCTCGGGGGCATGGCCGGCCTGGCGCACGGCTCGGGTGTACTCCTCGTGCGAGACCGACAGCGAGAAGACGGGCAGGTGCTCCTGCTGGTCGCCGACCATCTCGGCGCCGGGCACCACCGACCACAGGTCCACGTGGTCGAAGGCCAGCGCGATGTTGAAGGCCGCGCGCAGGCACTGGACCGCGTCGGCGCGCAGGTCGGCGAGCGAGAAGTCGCCGGCGCGCGTCCCGGCCTGCAGCTTGATGAGCGCCATGCGGCCGCCGGCGGCCTGCGCCGCCCCGACGCGCAGCACGACCTCGCGCAACTCCTGGCCGGCCAGCGCCTCGGCGAGCATGGCCTCCTCGGCAAGCGTGTGGCCCTTCAGCACGCCGTCCGAGCCGTTGCCCAGCGGCACGAGCAGCGCGGGCGGTGGCAGACCGGGGCGATGCGCGCCGAGGTGCGACATGGCCTCCGCCGCCACATGTGCGCCCAGGTGCGACGGCTGCCCGCCTGGTTCGGCGTACACTGCTGCCGTGATAAGCGCTGCTGCGAGGATGCTGCGGGTGCTTCTGCGTGTCACTGGCCGACCTCGTTCTACCATCGTGCTCCGTCAGTGTACGTTGCGTGCGATGTTCCCGACGTCTACGCTCTCTCCTGCCTGGACGAATGCGGTCGCGATCGCGACGAGTCGCCCGTCCTCCCGACAGGCCACATAGTACTGCAGACCGGCAACGAGGCCCTGCAGCCGGAAATAGCCCTGGTCGTCCGTCGCCGTTTCAGCATAGACCCGCGCGGTGCCCGTAAAACCGGCGGCCTGATTCAGGAAGATGTCATCGTCATTACCGGGGAACGCCACTGCCGTCACACCGATCAGCGGCTGACCATCTGCCGCGAGTACACGCCCGGTGATCGCTCCGGGCGCGCGCAGCACCAGATCCGCCTCCTCGCCCGTGCCCACCGCGATCTCCGTGGTCGCTGCGGACAGGCCACTCTCCGACGGGCCCGCGACGATGAGCGGGTAGTACAGTCCCCGGCCGTCCTCGGGCCGCAGCGGCAGTCCTGCCAGTTCATAGCGCCCGTCGGCGTCGGTCCGCGCAGCGACGCCACT
>JALGUI010000282.1 GCA_029820915.1 Candidatus Zipacnadia bacterium
CTCGGCCTGGGCCAGCGCGTCGGTAAGCTGCTCCAGGGTCTCGACCACGTAGTCGCCCTCGGTCACGATGGCGGTGTAGCCCTCGCCCCCGCCGATGGGCCCGCGCTCGTCGGCCCTGGCCCCGTAGAGCACCCCGTCGATCTGGACCCAGGTCTGCCCCTCGTCCTGCGCGTCGCCACCCAGACCGAGCGCCAGCGCGACGATGGCCAGCATCGTTACGACCAGACTGCGCCTCACTGTGCCGATCATTGGCGATACCTCCAGTGCGTTCGAGGCGGTCGCGTGCCCGTCACGAAGCTTTCCTTGCCCTGCCGCGCCACACCTGCGCGGCCGCGTGCTCGCACGCAACGTTGGGACAGCAGACACCCCGCCCTGCACGGCGACTCTGGGCTACTTGCGGAACCTCGGCGGCGCCTCCCCGATCCTGCTCGACAGCGCGCAGATCCACACTCCGGCTCAGGGCGCAGCAGCGAAGACGTGCTCGGCCACGAAGGACACCACGGGCGGCAGGCCCTCGCCCAGCGCGAGCGACGCGTCCTCGAGCGTGCCCTCGTCCGCCTGGGTCAACTCGACCGACCACGTGCCGGGCTGCGTCGGCTCGTGCGCGATCTCTGCCTGCCTGGCGCCCTGCGTGGTCTGGGCGGAGGCGGCGAGCGCCGCCGACGGATTATACAGGTTCGCGCGCACGGTTTCGGCGCCGCCTCCGCCGCTGACGCGCAGAGAGAGCGTCGCCAGGCCCTCGGGTACGCTGAAGTGGAGCCGCTCGGCCCCAAAGATCACCCGCACCGCCTGGCCGGCGTACACGCCGACCGGCGCGTTCGTCCTCAGCAGGCGATACGCGCCGCCCCACTTGCCCGCCGAGACGCCCACGAAGTGCAGGCCGTCGGCCGTGGGCGTGAAGCTGATCTCGCCTTGCTGCTCGCCGAACGTCCCGCCCGCGACCTCGAGCCCCTCCCGACCGCGGGCCGCCCAGTAGAGCCGGGAGAGCGGCCTGCCGAGCGAGTTGTGCCGCACCGCGATGCGCACCTCGCGTCCCGCCTGGCATGACACCAGCAGCAGGTTGTCACCGCGCAGGAAGACCCGCGGCAGCTCCGTCGCCTCGCCCGTGACCTCGGGCGCCGCGACGGTCGCGGCGATCGCCGCCAGATCGTAGCCCCACTCCTCCTCGCTCTCACGCGGCTCCTGCCAGGCATCCAGGTCGCCCCGCTCGATGGCCTCGTTGGCCCACGCGAACCAGCGGAAGTACTCCGGGTGGTCCTCCGCGTACTCGGGTCCCTCGTAGAAGACCCAGTAACCGCCGCCCACCTGCGCGAGCACGAGCGCGTTCTTGCCGCAGAACTCGGGGTCGGCGCCGGTGAGCACGGGGTCGATGCCGCCGAGGTAGTGGAAGGGCACGCCCACCTGCCCGGCGTCGGCGATGAGCGCGCCGGCCAGCTCGCCGCTGTGCGCCAGCGACTCGGCTTGCGGCAGGAACTTCGAGGCCCGCCCGTAGGTCTCGGGAGTGGCGAAGATCACGGGCGCCTGCTCGGTGGACCACTCGACGGCCGCCGCCTTGCGCAGGAAGGGAGTGATGGGCCCTGGGTAGACGACGAAGCGGAAGCGCGGGTTGTGCTCGTCCACCGCCTCGCGCAGCGCCCGGCAGCGCTCGCGCCAGTGGTCAGTCTGGAAGCGCTCGAAGGCGTCGTACAGGCCCTGATCCTTCAGCCACGCGGCGCGTTGGTCCAGCGCCAGCTCGGGCAGCTCGATGCCCTGCGCGGCGGCGAAGCGCTCGAGAATGGCGTCGTCGAAGGAGAGCGGATAGAGGAAGCCCGTGCCCGCGGTCGGCGAGTAGTTCTCGTAGTCGAGGATCACGCCCAGCAGGTTCGGGCTCCCGGCGCTGATGCGCGCGTATTCGGTGATGTGCCGGCTCGTCCACTCCCAGAACTCGTCGGAGTTCGGGCTCCACAGCCGCTCTTCGTGCCCGGTGGCCCACACCGCCCGGCGGCCGGCCGCCTCGTCGCCCTCCGGCGCTTCCAGCGTGCCGCGCATCCACACCATGTGGTAGATACCATGCGCGGCGCACCAGTCCGAGACACGGCGCACCATGTCGTAGTCGTCAAACCCGAGGCGCGGCGAGTAGACGTTGAAGCCTGCCTCCCCGGTCTCGGCGACGATCCACTCGGCGCTCGACGCGCCCGCGGCGTTGTGCATCACCTTGTCCACCAGGATGCGCAGCTTCACGCCGGCGCCCAGCTCGCCGGGATCCGGCAGGGCGAGCGCGGCGCAGGTGCACGCGACGAAGAACGCACCGACCAACATGGCGATGGGTCTGTCGATCATGGTCAACCCTCCCTGCAGGCAGCGTCGCGCGGCTGTTCCGGGCCGCCGTCGCGCGCACCTGCATGGCCGGCAGGAACCACCCCGGCCCGGCGCGAACCTGCCCGACGACGCGCATACGCCCGCAGGGACAGGCCACCATGAGACGCCACCATCTGATCGCGCTGGGGCTGGTCCTGCTCGTCGCCGGGGTCTTCTCGGAGGTCCCGCGGATGGACTTCCTCGACTGGGACGACCCCGGCAACGTGTCCGATAGCTGGCACCACCGGCCGGTCACGCTCGCGAAGGTCGCGGACCTGTGGCGGCGGCCGACCCTCGGCTTCTACATCCCGGTCACGCGCACGGTGTGGGCGGCCATCGCTCGCGTCGCCACCGAGCCCGGCGCGGACCCGGTGGCGACGGTTCAGCCCTTCCGCCCCGCATTCTTCCACGCCGCCAACCTCGTCCTGCACATCGCGAGCGTGCTGGTGGTGTTCGCGATCCTGCGCCTGCTGCGTCTCGGCGACTGGGCCGCGGCGGCAGGCGCGGCGCTGTTCGGGGTGCATCCGGTGCAGGTCGAGCCCGTGGCCTGGGTGACGGGCCTGAAGGACGTGCTGGCGGGTCTCTTCGCACTGCTCGCGCTGTGGGAGTACCTGGTGTATGCCCGCGCGCCCGATGGCAAACGGCGTCCAGGCGAGGCGCCTGGACGCCACGTCCTCCATGCCCGCGCGCCCGATGAGGAGCGCGCGGGTCGCGGCCGACTGCACTACGCGCTCGGCGTGGCCTGCTTCGCGCTCGCGGTGCTGTCGAAGCAGACCGTCGTGGTGCTGCCGGCCATCGCCTTCGCGCTGGATGTCGGGGTGGTGCGGCGGCCGTGGCGGCGGTCGGCGCGGGCGCTGGCGGCGTGGCTGCCGGTGGCGGCGGCGGGCGCGGTGCTGGCGAGCTGGACCGACGAAGGGCTGATGGCGACGGACGTGGTGGCGTGGTGGCAGCGCCCGTTCGTGGCGGGCGACGCGCTGGCCTTCTACCTCGGCAAGCTCTTCCTCCCGATTCGGCTGATGGCGCACTACGCCCGCGCGCCCGCGCTGATCATGGAGCACCGGTGGGCGTACGCGATGTGGCTCGCTCCCGTCGCACTCATCGTGCTGCTGGTGGTCGTCCGCAGGCGGACGCCGGAGCTCGTGGCGGCCGGGGCCATCTTCCTCGCGGGCGTGCTTCCGGTGCTGGGCGTCGTGCCCTTCTACAACCAGGACGTCGGGACGCGGTTCATGTACCTGTCGATGCTCGGCGCGGCGCTGGCGCTGGCGTGGGTCGTCGAGCGTTGGCCCACGAAGCCGGTGGGCTACGCGGTCATCCTTGCGCTCGCCACTGCATCCGGCGTGAGCGCGCTGCAGAGCCTCTACTGGCACAACTCGGTGACGCTGTTCGAGCGCAACGTCGAGCTGAATCCGCGGAGCTGGTCGGCGCACGACATCCTCGGCAAGATCAACGAGCGGCGCGGCGCGCTGCGTCAGGCGGAGATGCACTACCGAGCCGCCATCGAGGCCAACCCGGGCCACCACGGCGCGCACCTCAACTACGGCGTGTTGCTCCAGGCCACGGGCCGGCCCGAGCAGGCCGTCGAGGAGTTCCGCGCGGCCCTGGCCATCGACGGCAAGCTCCACATGGCGCACTTCAACCTGGGGAGCACACTGCTCGCCATGGGCCGCGTGGACGAGGCGATCGCCGAGCTGCGCCGCGCCATCGACCTCAGCCCCGGGCTGTGGCAGGCGCGCAGCAACCTGGGGAGCGCGCTGACCGACCGCGGGGACCTCGAGGCGGCGGTGGCGCAGTTCCGCGCGGCCATCCGCGCGAACCCGAGCTACGGCGCCGCGCACTACAACCTCGGCTCAACGCTGGTCCGGCTCGGGCGGTACGACGAGGCGCGCCGCGAGTTCGCTCAGGCGCGGCGCCTGGGCATCACGGTCGAGCCACCGCCCATGCCGGATCATGACGATGGCTCGGAGTAGTCGGCCCG
>JALGUI010000283.1 GCA_029820915.1 Candidatus Zipacnadia bacterium
CAGGCGCGCGTCAGCGGGGATCGCCTCCCTGCGTGCGCGGCTGGATGCCCGAGAGCACGAAGGGGCGGGCGCCTTCCCCCACCCGAGAAGATGGCAAGGCTGCGGCGCGCGCCGTGACTACCGCCGCCTGCGGGGCTTGCGGTAGTAGTGGGTCAGCCCCATCGACCAGTAGTTCCGGGCGTAGTCGGAACTGTTGTCGTTGAAGTAGCGCACGTACACGTTCCAGCCCTTGACCAGCTCGTAGCTGACCTGGCCGTCGAGGAGGTAGACCGCGTCCGGCTCGGCCTCCTCGCCCTCAAGCGCCTCGCGCCCCTCTCTCCACATCAAGTCCGTCTTGGTGCGCAACCGCCAGCGCCCGCCCAGCCGCTGGTTGTGCGTCCAGCCGAGGTCCAGCAGCGGCGACCAGGAGTCCGAGTAGCCCACATTGCGTCCGAAGCCCCCCAGCAACCGGAAGGTGCCCTCGGCGTAGTTATACTGGGCGCCGTAGCCGAGCCCGACGTCCATGTCCTCGAACATGGTGTCACTGAAGAGGGTGGCCCCGACGACGTGTCGGAAGCCCTTCGTCTCCACGTCTATGCCGTCGAAGACGTAGTTCAGGTCCATGTCGAAGATGTCCGTGAGTGGGTCGCTACCGTAGCGCGGATCGTCGTACGCCCGGTCGAACCTGTTGACGAGCAGACCCAAGTCGAGGTAGTCGTCGCCGCGGAAGGCGTAGTGGGCGTCCGCGGTGATGTAGATGCGCAGATCGTCGTAGCTGTAGCGTTGGGTGCTGCCGCTGGTGAAGCTCAGCGACACGCGCATGTTGTCGCGGATGAAGCCCTGCTCGTCGTAGGGCTCCTCCTCGGTCTCCTCGCCCTCGGCGGCGAAGCACACTGCCTGGGCCATCAAGCCCACAATGAGCGTCAGTATGGCAAGCAATCGCACGGTTCTCGCGCTCCTCGTGACCGGTCGGTTCACCGCGTGCAGACGAATCTGCCGCGGTGTCGCTTCTCCGCGTGAGCGGCCAGCCCTCCCCGCGACGCGCAAAGCCCGCGTCCTCGCGAGGCCCCTCGGGTCTCGGCGACCCTTCAGGTCTCAGCGACGAACGCGGACCCCGGTACCTTCCCTCATTCCCACTCTATTGACACAGCAGCCGCACCCCGGTTCCGCTCTCCTGCAGCCGAGCGCCGACGCCTCCCGGCGCGCCGGGGCCTACCGCAGGCGCGCGGCCATCAGCACCCACAACAGCCACGGCATGTAGAGCGAGAAGGCCAGGACCAGGGCCACGCGCGGCTGGCTGCGGAAGTGCTCCTGGAACTGCACCTCAAGCCACTTGCCCGACGCCGGCAGCGGCGTGCTGCTCGCCAGCCACTGGACGAGCGTGAAGGGCAACAGGACGAAGACCAGGCCCCACTCCCAGAGGACGAGGTAGACCAGCGGCAGGCCCGCAGCCCCCTGGACGAGGTCGAGCAGGACGCTTTCGCCGCGCGCTCCGCCCACCATGGCCGCCACCAGTACCGCCCACGGCGGCGCCATCCACAGCGCGGCGCGCGACACCTCTCGGTAGTGCGGGAGCCTGCGCATCGGCCAGACGAGCAGGAGCACGCACAGCAGATACCACACGCCCAGCGCCGCACCCGACGCCATCAACGCCCTCCTCCAAGCGCCGCCCGTATCAGCGCCTGCCCAGCCTGGTCCGCCGGCCGACGAAGACGTACGACTGCCCCTTGCTCGGCGTGGGCGGCAGCGGCTTGTCCTTCAGCCCGCGGCGGTAGATGCCGGTGTGGTCGCCGTCCGGCTCCACCACCTCGTAGTCGCCCGCCTGCGGCGCCCGCTGGCCTGCACGCAGCCGCTCCGCCACGACCTCGCCTCCCGGTCCATCAGCTTGCCGCCGCGCCCACGCGGCGGTCAACGACCATCGACGACAGACGTGCGCATCGCGAAGCGAGCCAGGTCCCCGGCAACGTCGTTGCCCGCAACTCGAAACTCGGGACCGGGAACTCCCGTCACAGCCAGCGCGAGTACGCCTCCGGCTCACCGTCCAGCTCGAGCTTCACGACCGTGGCGTACGGGTCGGCGTACGAGCGGTCGGGCAGGCCGCGTATCCACAGCCGGTCGTCTCGCTGCTCGAACTCGAGCGCCTCCCCAGTGCTCAGCAGAGACGCAGAGCGGACCGGGGTCTTCACCATGCCCACCACCATCTCCTGCCCCACCCACTTGTCGATGCACAGATACACCGAGCCGCCCTTCACCGTGGGCATGCCGAAGCAGCCCCACTCGAAGGGCCCGCGGTGCGTTCCGTAGATCGCCTCACCGTGCAGGCGCAGCCACCCGCCGATCTCGCGCAGGCGGATGATCGACTCCTCCGGGAAGCCGCCGTCGCCACGCGGGCCGACGTTGAGCAGCAGGTTGCCGCCCAGGCTGGCGATGCCCACGAGCGTGGCGATCAGGTCCTTGGTGGACTTCCAGCGGTCGTCGCCGGCGTGCCAGCCCCAGGAGCCGTTCATGGTCATGCAGGTCTCCCAGGGGCGGCCGGGCGCGGAGACGGCGACGTGCTGCTCGGGCGTGTCATGGTCCTCGGGCACCCGCGAGCGGTTGTTGATGACGATCTCGGGCTGCAGCTCGCGAGCCATCGCGTTCATTTCGTGCGCCTGCCAGCCCTCGCCGTCGTAGAGCCCACCGCCATCGTACCAGAGGATGTCGAGCTTCCCGTAGTTGCTGCACAGCTCGCGGACCTGCCCGCGGGTGTACTCCAGGAAGCGCTCGTGGCCCGCGGCGTCGCCGCGGTGGCCGCACTCATAGTCCGGGTGATGCCAGTCCTTGAGCGAGTAGTAGAAGCCGAACCTCAGACCGGCCTCGTGGCAGGCGTCGGCGAGCTCGGCCATCAGGTCGCGGCCCATGGTGGCGACCGAGTTGTAGTCGGTCAGCTCGCTGCCGAACAGGCAGAAGCCGTCGTGGTGCTTGCTGGTGCAGACGAGGTACTTCATCCCCGCATCCTGCGCCATTGCGACCCACTCGCGCGGATCGTGGCGGTCGGGGCGCCAGGCGCGCGCGAGCGGCTCGTACTCCTCGATGGGCCAGCGCTCGCGGTTCATCACCCACTCGCCGCGCGCGAGCTGGGAGTACGCGCCCCAGTGGATGAACATGCCGAACTTCGCGTCGAGCCACCACTGCAGGTGGGGGCCGGTCATGGTCACACCTCCGGTGTGACAGTCGCAAGCGGCAAGTCGCAAGTCACAAGCCAACGGCAACGACGAACGGCAGGGCGGAACAGGATACACAGGATGAACAGGATCAACGGCAATGACGCCTGTCGTCCGGAGGGCGGCTCTTGACAGCCGCCGTGTGTCGGGCGAACGACAACGACCGGGCGGGCAAGGAAGCCCGCCCCTCCTTAACGGCAGCCGACGTCAGCCGTTGGTCGTTTGCTCGTTGCCCGCAGCTCGTTGCCCGTCGCTAGTCGACGCCCATCGCCTTCAGGTTCTCGAAGCTGATAGCGAGGGACTCGAACGGGTCGCGCTGGCAGGTGTCCTGCTCGACGATGTAGTACTCGGCCCCGATCTCCTCGCACGCCTCCAGGATGCCCGGCCAGTCGAGGTTGCCCTCGCCGATCTCGGCGAAGAGCTGCTCGCGACCGCGCATGGCCATGTCCTTGAAGTGCACGACCGGTGCGCGGCTGCCCATCAGTCTCAGCCACGCCACGGAGCTGGCGCCGCCGTGCTGCAGCCAGTAGGTGTCGGGCTCGAACATAAAGTACTCCGGGGCGCCGTCTTCGAGGAGGATCTCCAGCGCCGTGCGGTCGCCGAACTTCTCGAGCTCGCGGCTGTGATTGTGGTAGACGAAGACGAGTCCGTGCCCGGCCATCGCCTTCGCGACCTCCGACGCCTCCGCGGCGAACGCGGACCACGTGTCAGCGCTCTCCCGCTCCTCCCTTGGCGCTCCGCCGATGCCTGCGTACGTGCAGTCGTAGAGCCGGTGCATGGCGACCACGCCCTCGAGGTCGTCACGCATGCTCTCGTAGGAGACGTGCGTGGCGCAGATGGCGACGCCGGCGTCATCGCACATGCGCTTGATGTCCTCGGGCGCGATCTCCTCGGCGTGGCCGGAGAGCTGGACCGACTTTGCGCAGCGCCTCGGCCATGTCGTCGGCGGTCTGGCAGGACTGGCGAACGGTGTACATCTGCGCGGCGATCTTTGAAGCCATGGTGGCAACCCTCCTGGGCAGTCTGCTGCGTGTCGGGCCTATTCCGTAGCGCCGGTGGAGGGACCTGCAAGGCAGTCGCCAGTCGTCGGTCGCCGGTCATAAGCAACGCCAACGACAACGGTAACGACCGGTCGCGACTCGTCTGACCGTGCCGTCTATGGGGCAGGCATTCCGCCTGCCCGCTGTTGGCGGCGGCAGGACCTCCGCCACCCCGCGGTGAACGCTACCGCGCCGCTCATGACGACCTGACAGGAGCTGATTGCCTTGGCGCAAGACGGGTTCGTGAAGGCCGCACTGATCGGCTGCGGCAGGCTGGGACGCACGCACACCGAGCAGCTCGCGCTGCTCGACAACGCCGCCATGACCGCGTTCTGCGATGTCAGCGATGACGCCGCGAGCGCGCTGTGCGAGGAGTTCGGCGGCGAGTACGCCACATCCGACGTGGAGCGCGTGTTCGGCGATGACGACATCGCGGCGGTCTACATCTGCACGCCGCACGACAGACCTGTGCATTCGCGCGGCGGAGGCGGGCAAGCACATCCTGGTCGAGAAGCCCCTGGCGCTAACCGTCGAGGACTGCCAGGCGGTGGGGCGCGCGGTCGAGCGCACCGGGGTGAAGCTCTTCACCGCCTTCAAGATGCGCTATTACGACCTGATCCTCAAGGCGCGAGAGCTTGTCCCCGAGCCGATCATGATCACGATGCAGATGATGGACTTCCCGTGGGGGCCGAGCATCTGGGCCAACGACCCGGTGATGGGCGGGGGCAACGTCATCTCCCAGGGCTGCCACTCGTGCGATATCCTGCGCTTCGTGGCGCGCGCCGACCCCATCGAGGTCTTCGCGGTCGGTGGGAACTACTACCAGCCCTCCGGCGTCGCGGACAACGTCTCTGCAACCTTCCGCTTCGAGGGCAACGTTGCGGCGAGCTGGGTGCAGGGCGATGCGGGCTGCCCGCCGTACGCGAGCAAGTTCTTCATGCAGGTCTTCGCCGAGGGCATCTCGGTCACGCTGCACAACCGCTTCTGCACGATGATCGTGGCCGAGCGCGGCAGGGAGCCCGAGGTCTTCGAGGGCACGGAGACGGGCTTCCTGGAGGAGAACCGCGCGTTCATCGAGTGCATCATCGAGGACACGCCGCCGACCATCGACCACGTGGACGGGCTGCTGGCGACGCTGATGCCGCTGCAGGCCATCGCCTCGGCGCGCGACGGCGAGCCCAAGCCGATCAGGGCGCTGCTGGCACCGTGAACCGGCGGCCGGCGCCCGAGTAGGGGCGCGGCTAACCGAAGTACACTGCCGTCAAGGCGTGGACCACGGACAGCCAAGCGATGGCGAGCAGCCCCGACCACACGCTGCTAGGCGCCCGCCACCTCCCGCAAGGCCCCCAGCGCGGTCTCGGCCATCTGCTCGCCCGTGCCGGGTTCGAAGCGGCAGGCGTAGACCGTGTAGCCGCCGCGCTCGAAGGCCGCCTCGGTGGGGACGTACGAGATGTCGTCGTTCGCCAGCTCCACCGCGAAGGTGTGCGGGTACAGCGGCGAACGCTTCTTGATGTCGATGGCGAACTCCACGTAGTCCTCGCCCGGCATGAAGGCCAGTCCCGCCTCGCCGAAGCGCAGCGCGCCGATCTCGAGGTCGTAGCTGTCGCCCCACTCGGCGCAGCACAGCACGCGCCGCTTCTTCGTGGCCTCCAGGAAGTCGCCGCCCCAGGTCGAGCTGTCGTAGATGTCCACCGCGCGCGCGGCCTCCAGCTCCTCCTCGGTGTAGCCACGCGTGGGCGCCGTCAGCGTCTTCGACACCGCCCGCACCGGCGCACCATCAATCTCCGTGGCCTGCTGCAGCGACCGCCACGCCGCCTCCGCCAGCTTCGCCCCGGTCCGGTGGCGCAGGATCCCGTTTGGGTTCAGCTCCACCGGACGCGACAGGTCGCAGTGGTTCACGTTGCCGCACGGGGCGTTGGTGAACTGCAGGTGCAGCTCCTCGCGCATGACCTCGCGCAGGCAGTCTTCGAAGGCGGCGGGATAGTCGGCCGAGAGCGCGCCGCCGCCGGCGGTGCAGGCGTGCAGCCCGTAGTTGGCGAGCACCACGCGCGGCCTGCCCTCGCGCTCGAAGCTGAACACCCCCAGGATCGGGTCGGTGGGCCCATCGAGCAGCACGATGTCGGGGCTCTGGTAGCCGAAGTACATGCCGACCGTACCGTCCGCCTGCCAGACGCGGCGGTTGAACGAGATGCCGTAGACTGAACGAGATGCCGTAGACCACCGAGCGCGCGGCCCGGACCGTGGCGGGTGCGGCGTCGGCAGCGGCCTCCTCGACGGCCGCGCAGATGCCCGAGACGAACAGCTCGCGGTACTCCTCTGCGTCGGGCTTGGGCGCCGAGTGGGTGTGCGTGGCGCAGATGAAGATCTGGCGCGCTTCGAGGCCGAGGCCGCCGGCCAGCCGCTCACGGACCTCAAGCGTGAGCGCCCGCGGCACGCCGATGAGATCGAGCGTTACCAGCGCGGCGCGATCGCCACCGCCCTCGAAGTACGTGGCGCGGGCGTAGAGCGGGTCGTTGACCCGCAGCGTGGCGCGGCGCGAGAAGCTCCCGCGCATCTCCAACTCGCCGAATTCGTCGGGGTACGGGGTGATGTCGCGACGGGCG
>JALGUI010000284.1 GCA_029820915.1 Candidatus Zipacnadia bacterium
TGGCGGCTACCAGCACGACTACAGCTACCACGGCCCGCCGCTGCCCGAGTTCACCGTCGCGGGCGCCGAGCCCGGCCCGGTGCAGGAGCAGGGGACGGTCATGGGCGAGGGCGTGGAGTTCGCGGGCGCCCCCGGTCCGGGCATGGGCATCCGCGGCGTCGGGCTGCTGGTGCCGCTGCGCGAGACCGATGATGTGCTCAAGGACGACCGCCCCTACGGCGAGCGTGGCACCGAGGCCTGGGCGAGCTACCACTCCGGCAACGCCATCCTCACCCGCAAGACGGGCGCGACGATGACCGTGCAGCTCGGCGCGGAGCTGCCCGCGGGCGCGTGGAAGGTCTTCATGGAGGCCTACGACTACGACGCGGGCGCCAACGCCGTTGAGGTGCGCCTGGGCGACACCACACAGGTGCTGACCTGGGAGCCGTCGGGCACCGTCGGCTTCCGCTGGATCTCGGCGGTCTTCGAGCTGGATGAGCCCGCCTCCGAGTTCGCCATGACGGCCAACGAGATCGGCCAGAGCTGGGTGCTGCTCAACAACGTGTCGATCAGCGATGACATCAACGCTACCCACCCGCGTACCGTAGACGTGCGCACGAGGCATGAGCCCCGACGGCGCGTGGTCCGCCACCTGGCGCGACCCGGAGACCGACCTGGCGCTGACCATGTTCATGCCCGAGCGCAGCGCTGGCGAGATCATCCTGGCGGACGCCGAGGCGGAGCTCAAGCCGAGCCATCCGCCCACGCTGCAGTACGTGCTGGCGCGCAACTCCCTGCCCGCGGACGAGTCGGAGGCCAGCGACCTGTCCTCGACCTACATCACCGTCTCCGAGCCTCACCAGGGCCCGGCGCGGGTGCAGGGCGTGCGGCGGCTCGGCGCGCTGACCGCGGTCGAGCACGCCGTGGGCCTGGCGATCCGGCACGCCGGAGATGGCTCGGGGTCTCGCGGGGAGGACCTCATCCACAGCAGCCTCGACGCCTCCGCCGCCTGCGCGTGGGACGCGGGTGACGCCGAGCTGTCGGCGACGGGCGAGTTCGCGGTAGTGACGCTGGCGGATGGCGAGGTCGCGCGCGCGTGCCTGGTCAACGGCACCGAGCTGCGCTGCGGCGACTTCGTCCTGCGCACGCCGCCCTCACCGGCCGGCCTTGTGGTGAGCGTCGATCACGAGGCCAACGAGATCGTGCTCGACGGCGAGCTGCCCGTGCCCGAGGCGTACCTCGACCGCGTGATGATCCTGGGCAACGAGCTGCAGCGCACCAGCTACACCATCGTGGACGTGGCCGTGGCCGACGGGCAGACGACGGTCGGCTTCGGCGACACGCTGATGCTGGTGCAGATGGGCTACGTCGAGGCGACCGACGACGCGGCCGGGACGCTGACGCTGGCCAAGCTCGGGCGCGTGGACGGCGGGCAGCACCAGGGCCGGTGGCTCTACAACGAGGACCGATCGGTGGGCCTGCGCATCGTCGCGCGCGCCGGCAGCGCCTTCACCGTCGAGGGCGCGGAGAACCCGCTGGACGAGGTCTTCGCCGACCTCGACGGCGACGGTCGGCGGCAGTTCTGGGTCAGCGACATCGGCCCCGGCGATACCTGGCGCGTCCCGACCGTCACGTATGTCGAGCGCGCGCAGCCCAACCTGTACCGCGTGCACGCCATGACGGAGGTCGAGCTGAGCGTGCCGATGGTGATGGCGGACGAGCAGTGACCCTGCGCAGCGCACGCTGCTCACCACTGGAGGCACGGCCTGAGGCGCAGACAGGATCGCGAGATCGACTCGTCGGAAGCCGCGGTGAGTATCCTGCGCCGGGGGACTGTGCTCTACCTGGCGATGGTCGATGGCGGCCGGCCGTACGTGCTGCCTCTGAGCTACGGGTACGACGGGAGCGCCCTCTACCTGCACTGCGCGCCCGCGGGCCGTTTCGCATCCCGCGGTGTGACCGAACGGCCGACGGGCGAGGGCGCCCGTCGCACGGAACGACGAACGACCGGACAACAGCAGCGGGCCTTCGGCCCGCCCCCGGCGTGAGGTCGCTTGCGACCTCCGCGTGGGGCCACGACGACGACGGCCGACGCTGTTGCCCCGCTACTGCCGCTCCATCGGTGTCCAGTCCAGGTTCGAGCCGATGTTGGGGTCGAAGTTCGCGTCGTCGCTCACCACGTACTCACCGAGCGGGTTCGACCACGCCCCCTCGTAGCCGCCGGGCAGCTCGACCGGGAAGTCCTGGTGCGGGTCAACGTACGAGTCCACGCCGCGCGTGGCCTCGCTCCAGCTCTCCGACATGCGGTCCATGGTGGACTGCCGCTCCTGCCACGAGTCGACCATGTCGTCGGAGATCTGGTCGGCGTTCTGGCTGATCTGCCGGCTGACCGCGCCCACTTGCTGGATGCTCTGGATGACGCCCATGGTGAGCTGCTGCTGGATCTGCTTGTAGGCGGCGAACCAGACCGGGTTGAGCTTAACGGAGCGGATCATGACGCCGAACAGGTCCGCGAGGGTGTCGAGCTGGCCGGCGCGGGCGCGCATGGCGAACATGTAGTCGATGAACCATGGGGTCGGCTGCATCATCCCGAAGACGCCGCCCATGCCGCCCATCCCGGACTGCAGCACCTGCACGACGGCCATGATCTGCTCCTCGAAGGCCTGCCCCTCCCAGTCGTAGCGGACCCTGACCTTGCCGGCCTCCGCGCCGCCGGGCCCGAGGGTGCCGGGGTTGAGCGCCGCCAGCTCCTGGGCCAGGTCCGGCATCAGCTCCTCGGAGACCACCTGCAGGTCCGCGACCCCGCCACGGTAGCGGGGCAGCACCATCTCGCGCAGGGCCTGGTCCACGCCCATCGGCTGCGCGATCTCGGCGCCGAAGTACTGCCCGCCCATGCCCATCAGCCCCATGCCTCCGGCCATGGCAATGCAACTGATCGACGGGAAGAACTCGAAAGACTCGGTCCCGGCGGGGCTGACGACCTGGTAGGCGACGGTCACGGGCGCGCCGGGGTTGCCCATGTTCCACCGGCAGCCGCCGTGGAACTGCCACCCGACGGGGATGAGCAGGCGCAGCAGCTCAAGCTGCGTGCCCTGGCTGTCCATGAGCTCGAACATCTTCAGGCGCATGCCGCGCACGACACGCTCCTCGCCGGCCGCACCGGCCGCGCCGCGCACGAGCGTCGAGCCGCAGTACGCGCAGATGGCCTGGCCCTCCATCCCGGACGGCAGGTTCGCCCCACACTGCGGGCACTTGAGCGCAACGACCTTGGGAGTGCCATCTCCGACCATCGCGACTCACCGCCTCCTGCGCAATCAGCCCGGCTGGACGGGATGCTTCCGCCTGCGGATGGCTGCTTCCTGCCCGTCCCGAACAGGGTCGCCAGGGCGGCGAGGCCGGCTCGCGGCAGGAAGTGCCCGTCGGCAGGCGAAGAGGGACGCAAGGCCCGTGATGGTCGATCACAGCCGCCGTCGCGACCGTCTCTCCGAGCCACGCCGCGGCGCAGTCGGCCATCGACCACCCGTGCGCCCTGGGCACTGCCCCTGCATGGAGCGTGCCACAGGGCCCCGCTGTAAGTCATGCCTGGCGACCGGGGAGTGGGGTCCCGAAGACACGAGCGCGGACCGGCGAGGGCGTTACGACGAGCAGCTCTACCGGCTGAGGAGGGACTGACGATGAGGAGATTGCGACTGCACGTGGGCACCAGTCTGGCGATCTGCCTGTGTCTCGCGATGACAGCCCAGGGGGCGGAGGTCGCGCGCACCCTCGACGAGTTCGGCGCCATCGACACCGTGGAGGCCGCCGAGGCGGCACTGCGCGCGGGCGTCGAGGCGCTGCTGGCGCAGGGCGGCGGCGTGCTGGTAGTCCCGGAGAACGTGCCTCAGAGGCTGGAGATCCACAACGTCTGGCAGGACGAGCGGACCACGAGCGATGAGGGCCCGGCGGTCACCATCATCGACTACCGAGGCGGCTTCGCCGAGTTCCACGTGGCGCCCATCGGCAGGCACCAGACCGGTACGTGGGCGGGCCTTCGCGTCGAGCGCATGCTCAACCTCGGCGAGCAGAGCCTGCCACACTGCGGCACACACGCGGCGCAGGCGATCGACAACTTCATCATCAGCGGCTCGTCATCGTACATGCACACGCTCACCGAGCCGGTGCAGGCGGGCGAGGACGTGCGCTGCTTCGTGGACACGATCCGCGGCGTCTGGGTGGGCGCGTACCTCAACATCACCAGCAGCATCATGGGCTACGCCGAGCCGTACGATCGCGTGATCGTCAAGAGCATCGGCTGGGACCCTGAGCGCCGCCGCAACTACTTCACCTGCGACCTCGAATACGACCACCCATCAGGCGCGCTGGTCTACAACAAGCACAACGTGCAGGGCCTGACGGTCAGCGGCTACTCCAACGCCGACAACCAGACCGCCGGCGAGCTGTGGGTGCGGCGCCACAACTACGGCGTCGGCGACAGCTTCTGCGTCAGCGGCATGTTCTACTACACCGGCGACGTGTTCTCGGGCTTCGGCGACGAGGGCGGCGTGGTCCTCAACGCCGAGACCATCGGCGTGCT
>JALGUI010000285.1 GCA_029820915.1 Candidatus Zipacnadia bacterium
ACGGTCACCACGACAATGCCGATCACCAGTCTGCGGGTGCGCAAGGTGGGCACCTCCTCGGAGTGGTGGTTCGCTGTCACAGACGCCGCGGACTCCCGCCGGGTTCACGTGCGGGCAGGAATCGCGCGCCGCACGTCGAATGCGCTGCCCACGTCCGGCCACGTCGCACCTCTCGGAGAGTCGGCGCATGAGCCACGCGATGCAGGGCGTCGGGCGCGCGCAGGATGGAGCCGAGCCGGCGCCGATTGACCTCCGGAGCCTCACGGTCCGCGCCGTGGCGCTGACGGCCATCCTGACCGTCGCGATCTACATCGGCATCACGCGGCTCGGCTACGTGCGCATCTGCTGGGTGCCCTACGTGGTGCCCCCGGCGCCCGCCCTGCTGTTCCTGCTGATCCTCGAGGGCCTCAACGTGGGCCTGAAGGCGCTCGGTCGTCGCCATCGGCTGCCCGCGGTTCTGGCGCCGCTGTCGCGCGGCGAGCTGCTGCTGATCTACGCGGCACTCGCGGCCTCGCTGGCGATGGAGCGCGGTGGCTACATCCTGCACTACCTGATGTTCCCGAAGTACTACGGGACCGACGTTGACGGCTACGGCGAGCTGTTCGAGCACTACCCGGACTTCTACATCCCGCACGACACCTGGGTCGTGAAGGGCTTCTTCGAGGGCACGGCCAGCGGCCGCGTGCCCTGGGACATGTGGTGGGGGCCGCTGGGATGGTGGGCGGCATTCGGCCTGGTGCTGATGTTCTCATGCCTGTGCCTGGTCGCGCTACTCCGCCGGCAGTGGAGCGAGAACGAGCGGCTCACCTACCCGATGCTCTTCCTGCCCTTGGAGATCACCGGCGGCTTCTCGGGTTCGTCGCGGGGCGTCGGCTTCTTCCGCAACCCCGTCATGTGGATCGGCTTCGGGGCGGCCACGCTGTTCAACGGCATTAACATCGCGCACGCCTTCTACCCCGCTGTCCCCGCCATCCCCAAGATCATCCGCGTCGCGCAGGGCGTCACCGAGGGCCCGCTACGCTTCATCCGCCCGCTCAACTTCTCGTTCTCGCTCGAAGTGTGGGGGCTGTCGTACCTGATGTCCGGCGAGGTGCTGCTGGCCGCGCTCGCCACCTACCTGCTGATGAAGACCATCAAGACCGCCGGCCTGCAGCTTGGCTACCGCGCCGGCGGCTTCCCGTTCTACCAGGAGGTATCGGCGGGCTCCTGCATCGCCTTCACGCTGTTCATGCTATGGGCCGCGCGCCCGCATCTGCGCCGGGTGGCGGGCAGCGTCCTGTCCGGATCGCGCGACTACGATCGCGACGAGTTCATGTCCTACCGCGCCCAGGTGGTCGGCCTGGTCACCGGCACCATCGCCTTGATGTGGATGCTCAACCACGCCGGCATCCGCGTGGGCACACTGCTGCCGTACTTCGCCTCGCTCTACATGTTCGTGCTCATCGCCGCCCGTGTGCGGGCCGAGGCCGGACCGCCGGTGCTGTGGACCCACCCGTACGGCTTCGACACCGTCGTCCCCATCCACCTCATGGGCAGCCGTGCCATCCGGGGCGTCGGTGGCCCGCAATCGATGGTGCTCTACTACGCGCTGTTCTGGATCGGCCGCACGGTGTTCGCGCACAGCGCCGCGCAGGCGTTCACCGATGGCCTCAAGCTCCCGGAGTTCGTGCGGGCGCGCCGCAGCAGCTTTGCGTGGCTGATGCTCGCCACGTGCGCCCTCGCCCTGGCGCTGACCTTCTGGTATCACCTCGACGTCGGCTACAAGTATGGCCAGGGGCTGATAGGCGCCAAGACCGGACGCGCGGGCCAGTCGTGGGCAATGAACTGGTCGCGGGGGAACTACGCGATGCTCAGTCGCGCGCTGGCCGACCCGCAGGGCCCGGACTGGCGCCGCATCGGCTTCTATGGCGTTGGCTTCGGGCTGACCGCCATCGTGACGTACGCGCGCACGATGGTGTCGAACTTCCCCTTCCATCCGCTCGGCATCATCCTCGGCACGCTCTACGGTGACGGCTCGCCCTACTGGGCATCGTTCCTGGTGGCCTGGCTGGCTCAGCGCCTGACCTTGCGTTACGGCAGCCTGCCTGCCTACCGCAAGGTCGTCCCCGCCTTCCTCGGCCTGTTCTTCGGCCACGTGTTCGTCGGCGGCATCCTGTGGCGGATCATCATCAACTACTTCATCGACCCGACGATCTCATTCCGCTACTACCTCAACCTCGGGGGCTAGCGGCAGGGACGGGCCGCCTCGGCACGGAATAGGTAGGCGCGAGGAGGGCAACCGTCGCCGCACCGGATGGACCGCCATGAGACGCCGCAGAGGCCGCCGCATCGAGATCGGTAACCTGCCGTGGTTCAACACGGGGCGTGAGGGGATGGGGTCGCGCGTATTGGCCGTCGTCGGCGGCTGCCTGTTCGCCGCGGTAGCCACCATGGTCCTCAGTGTCCTGCTGTCGCTGGCCGCCCTGGCCGTGCACAGCATGGGCGCGCTCTTCCTCGTCGCCTGGATCGTCGGCGCGGTCGCCATCTACAAGGCCCTCAAGCGCGGCACGTGGCGCCAGTGGGGCCGTGAGGAGGGCCGCACAATCCCCGTCTATGACCGCAGCAGTGGTGACGAGAGGCGCGAGCATCTGCCGGGCGACCGGCGCGAGGAGCGGCCCGAGTACGCCGGCTTCGGCGACCTGACGCTGCTGGTCATGGCGGGCATCGGCCTCGTCCTGTCCGCGGGGCTCATCCTGACCGGCAGGGCAGGCGCCTCGACCACGAACACGGTCCTGACCGCGCTGCTCGGCCTGCTCGGCGGCGGCGGCATCGCGGCGCTGCTCAGGCGCTGGTCGCGGGCGGCGACACCCCCGGACAAGCCATCCGACCGCCAGGTGCGGGCGCAGGTCAAGCGCATCCGCGGCAAGTGCAAGCGCCTGAGCCGCGAGGCCCAGACCGTCGGCGGCGTCTACTCTGACCTGTCGTGGCACGCCCCGGAGATGTCGCGGCACGCGGGCGAGCTGGCAGACCTGGTGCTGCGCCTGCGCCGCGCCGTCCGCGACACCCGCCGGCAGTCCGGCAACCCCACGCTGCCGCCCGACGCCGTGCCGGACGTCTCCGACGAGCGCCTGCTGCGCGAATACCGGGCGGCCATCGAGGCCCAGCAGCGCCTCGACGCGCTCATCGCCGGGAATCGCCGCCACCAGCGCGCCTGTCTGGCGCAGCTCGAGCGCATCGAGGACCTGGTGGACACCGCGCGGCTCGAGGTCGCCACCCCGGTGCCCCTGGTGCCCGTCTCCACGGACGAGCCCACCATCATCGATGACGTCGAGACCGAGTTGGCGGCGTGCCGCCGGGCGCTCGAGGAGATCGAGCAGATAGAGGCCTGAACCCGCGCCTTCGCCGTCCGCCGTCGTCGTTCCCCGGTTCCCGGCTGCCGGCTCCCGGTTGCCCGCCCCGCGCCATCTTGCTATTGCCCCCCCGCTGCGCTATCATGGTCGCCGTCATGGACGATCAGACGCCGCAGCCCACGCCCGCGCCGGAGGAGTCCTCCGGCGCGACATCCTGGATGGCCAACGCCGCCATCCTCATGATGTTCGCGACGCTGGCCAGCGCCGTCACCGGCATGCTCCGCGACGTCGCCATCGGCCACCAGTTCGGGCGGACCGTGGTCGCCGACGCCTTCTACAACGCCGCCACCATCCCGGACTTCCTCTACTTCCTGGTGGCCGGCGGCGCCCTGCGCACCGGCTTCGTCCCGGTCTTCACCGAGCTGATGGCGAAGGGCGAGGAGCACCGCGCGTGGCGCACCTTCAGCGCCCTGTTCTGGCTGTTGTCGATCTTCGCGGCGCTGCTGGCCGTCTCCGGCGTGCTGCTGGCCGAGCCGCTGGCGCGCTTCGTCAACCCGTCGTGGGCCGGGACGTCCATGCCCGAGGGCGTGCGGACCTTCCTCGAGGCGCTGGGGCTGCTCAACAAGGGCATCGAGGGGCGGCCCGAGGCGCTGGCGATCTGCGCCACGATCATGAAGCTGATGTTCCCGGCCCAGATCTTCTTCCTGCTCGGCGGCCTGCTGATGGGCGCGCTCAACGCGCGCAGGCACTTCTTCTGGCC
>JALGUI010000286.1 GCA_029820915.1 Candidatus Zipacnadia bacterium
TCGATGGCCAGGTGCTGGAGCCGGTCCGCGGAACCGACACCGCGGTCACCGTGCTGCTGCCCGCGGGCAGCCACACCATCCGCATCATGGCGGCACGCTGAGGGCCTCAGTTGCACCGGCTGAGGTGATACGTGCCGGGAGCGTCAGCTTCCCGGCAATCGCGGCTTGACCGGCCGCGCGTCATCGCGACGACAGGTGCAGGGCCCGGATGTCGCCCGGCGCTATCTCCAGCGAGATCGGCTGGGTCGGATCGTGCTCGGCGCCCGTCTCGTACTCGACGAGCCGCGGATCGCGCGGCAGGTTGCGCAGGCGCAGCTCAACCGTCTCGGCGGCCTTGCCCGGGTTGATGACGATGACCAGCCGCTCGTCGCCGTGAGTGAGCACCGCCAGCCGGCTCTCGTCCAGCGCCGGATCGGACTCGACGAGCCCGTCGCGGCGCTGGAAGTCCAGGAAGAAGTCCTCGTACTCGGCGACGAGCGCCGACACCCAGCCGATGCCCCAGTAGCCCGCGCCGTCGAGCAGCGGCATGTACCAGACGAGGAAGCCGTTGCCCTCATCGTCGAGCATCGCCCGCATCAGCCGGATGCGCCACGACTCCGGGGTCGGGTACGGGCGCTCGGCGGCAAAGCGCTGCGCGCCGCCATACATGCAGCCCGAGGTGACGGGTAGGCCATCGAGCGTGTCGAGCATGTGCTGGACGGTGGCGCGGTCCCCGTTGTAGCCCGCGATGCCCCAGTCGATGGCATCGCGCATCAGCGCCCAGTCCACCCCGTACAGCCACTTGGTCCGGTCGGTGACATAGCCGCTGTAGACCGAGAACGGGATGTCGGGCGCGGCGGCCTTGCAGGCGTCGCGGATGATGCGGGCCATGCGCGCGTTCTGGCGGCAGCGGAAGTCCACCCAGCGGTCCTGGTGGGTCTCGAAGATCGCCTCGGGCGAGGGGACGGCATCGAGCCCGGCCCACTCGGCGAAGGCGGTCCGGCAGCGGTCGCACAGGCAGACGGAGTTGTCGTAGGTGATGGGGAACTCGTGGTCCCAGTCGATCATGTCGTAGGGGTTCTCCGCGATGTTCCTGGCGAACCACTCCTGCAGCGCCGGGATGAACTCGTTGTCGGTGTCCAGCACGATGGTCGGGCAGATCTGGTTGTCATCGACCCGTCCGCTGCGGCACACCGCCTTGTGGTCGGGGTGGCGCTCGAGGTACTCGCGGTCGATGGGCGATTGGTCGTAGCCGTTGCGCGGGATGTGCCAGACGAACCTGACGCCGTCGGGCCTGACCAGCTCGGCGGTCGCGCTCCGGTTGCTCCCCCACAGCCAGTTGATGCCCGCGTCCAGGATCATCTCGGCGTTGGCCGCGACCATATCCGGGTTCTCGTAGGCCGAGCTGGCGTAGGCCACGATGATGGGGACCTGCTCGGGCGCCTGCCGTTTCATGGCGGGCAGGATATGGACTGTGCCGGCGCGCTCGACCTCGACGACGTGCCCGTCCAGCGCCTCGTAGTGTGTGTAGGCGGTGAGCGTGTCGGCCCCGGGCGAGCCGACGTCGGCGAGCAGAGAGGCCCGACCGGTGATGTGTCGCGACCTGATGTTCTCGCCTCTGGCGCGCAGGCGCACGACGTAGCGGGTGGCGGGCTTCACCTCGATCTCGGGAGGGCTGACCCACAGCCCCATCTGGCCGCCGACCTGCTCCTCGGTGCCGTGGAGGTAGACCGCGCGGGTGGGCCGGCCATCGCGCTCGGTGGTGACGATGTGTGGCTGGTCGTCCCAGCGCTCGCCCTCGAAGTCGCTGTCGGGGACGATGTTGACGTCGCTGCCCTTCTCGCCGACGAAGATGTCGTCGAACCAGCACTCGCCGGAGATGTCGCGGTTCTGCCACTTGAGCGGCAGAACGCCAACGAGCTCCGCGTACGGGGGTGACGTGACCTCGATCTCGAACTCCCGCCAGTCGAAGGTGCCGCCAAGCGACAGTGCCGACACATACTGGGCCTGGGTGTTGGCCTTGTTCTTCCACAACAGCTCCAGCGTGAAGCCGCCGGTGAGTGTGCCGATCGGTGTCATGCGGTAGCGGGTGAAGGGCTCGCCGTCGTGCTCCACGCGCTCCTCGCCGAGCAGCTTGAGCTGCGCGCCGTCGAGGCCGTCCAGCGCAGTGATGCGGATGGGGTCGGGCATGTCGAGGCAGAACACGTAGTCGGTGGGGGTCGCGCCGACCCAGTTGAGCAGCGGCTTGACGAACATCTGTGAGTCACGGGGCAGATACAGGTCGGTCTCCATGGGCCAGAAGCGCTCGCGCTTGTCCGAGACCGCCACCACGCGGCGCAGGGAGATGTCGGATGCCGGTAGCGTGACCGTGCCATCCGCGCCGGGGGCGGGCAGCGCCTCCCAATTGTGCGCGGAGAAGCCCGGCCGGTCCCAGCCCTCCTCGGGCTCGGCGGCCCAGCGCCAGCCGCGCTCGAAGCCGAACGACTGGGCGCCGACGTGCAGGCCGCCGCCGATGGCGCCGGCGCCGGTGAGGGTGATGGCGAGCACGTTCTCGCCCGACTGCAGAGGCGTTTGCACGGCAGCGGGCTCACCGGCGGCCAAGGCCGCGATCTGCCGGCCGCTGTGCGTGAGGGCGCCGGAGCCGCCGGTCAGCGTGATCGCGCCGGTCAGCTCCGCGCCCGGGGCCGCCTGTGGGAACCACGGTGAGCGATACAGCACCGTCCCGTCCGCCAGCGCGAGCCGGTAGCGGACCTCGGGTGGGGCCTGCGTGACCAGCACGGGGTACTCCAGGGCGACCTCGGTCGCGCCGGCCGTCACGGAGGCCCCCCGCCGCACCTCGCGGTCGGCCTTGAGCAGCAGCTCCGCGGCGGCATCGGCGGCCAGGCCGGCCAGCCTCAGCCGGAGGGCCGACGCCGCGATCGACAGGTCGCTCGCGTCGGCCAGCCGCACCTGCACGGTGCTATCGGCGAAGACCATGCGGCCAAACTGCTCGGGCTGATGGAAGCCGCCGCTCAGGCCGCTCCATGTGCTGTGCTCATCGTTCGGGTTCTGATTGCGGCAGATGTTGAGCGCCCACTCCTCGCCGGCCGCGGGCGTCTGCCGGCCGAAGCCTGCAAACGGTATGGCGACCTCCAGATACCACGCCCTGGTGTCGGCGCTCGCGGCGGTCTGCCAGTCGGCGTCGAAGCCGCTGTCCATCCCGCGGGATTCGTAGCGCGTGCCGAGCATGTTGGCGGCGAGTTGGTAGTAGTCGCCCGAGGCGCCGGGCTGCAGGAAGATCTCCACGCTCTCGTCGCCGAAGACGCCGCCGTCGTGCTCCGTTGCCTCCTGCTTGAGCAGGTGAAGCTGCTGGGTCATCGGCTCCAGCGAGCGCTCGAAGCACGTGACGGCCAGATAGAGAGCCGCGTCGTCCCAGCAGATGCGCACCTCGGTCTGCTGTGTCGGGAGCGCGGTGCCGCCGTTGAGCAGGAAGGGCATGAGCACCGCCGCGTCCTGCCAGGCCTCGTCATCGAACGAGCCGTCGAGGGCGGGCGGAGATGCCGTCCTGCCCACCTGCACCAGCGCGGGGCCGTCGGTCTGGCACACGGCCGCGCTCACGACGAGCAGCAGCGCGAGTGAAACGATGGTCGGCGTCACGTGTGGCCTCATCCTCATGGTTCCCTCCAGATGGCTCCCATTGCGCACGACCGACGGGTCCCGCCCCTGGGCGGGATCGCACGGAACGGCAGCGGCCGCGCCCGACGCGCTACTGCGCCAGCGTGACGAGCAGCGCCCGCGCGTCGTTCGCGGGCACCGTGACCTGCACCTGCGCCGCGTCCCCGAACGTCTGCCCGGTGTAGTACTCGCTGACCGCTTCGGTGGCGCCCGCGATGGCGAGCGTGTGCGTCTCGTCCACCGAACTCGGGTTGACGATGACCACCAGCAGGCGGCCGTCAAGCCTGAGCGCGAACAGCGCCCGCTCGGGTACGCCCTGGACCAGCTCGTCGGCCCGCTCGCCGGTCAGGAAGAACGCCTCGTGGTCGGCGACCAGCGCGGCGGCCTCGGAGATGCGCGTGTAGTCGAGCCCGTCCATCGGCCCCCACTGGTAGTGCATCACTCCGCTGCTGTGCATCACTCCGCTGCTGCCCGCGAGGAGGAGCTTGAGGTACTCCACCTTCAGGTTCGGGTTGCGCGGCGGCTGGTAGTAGGCCATCCCGCCGAGCAGCGGCGTGCCGTCGAGCGCAGCGACGGTGTCCGCCATCGTGCGGGCGTTCCAGCCGTAGCCGGCCGAGGCGACATCGCAGCCATCCCGCATCAACGCCCAGTCGATGCAGTACAGCTCGCGCGCCCGTGGCGTCTGGTAGCCGCTGTAGGTGTACATCTCACCGTCCGGCACGGCCTTGCGGAAGCCCTCGCGGTAGACGCCCGAGAGTTCCGCCCAGGTCCGGCACCAGAAGTCGGTCCACTGCTCCTTGTGTTGCTCGATGACGAGCGCCGCGGTCAGCTCGCCTTCGATGTCGTA
>JALGUI010000287.1 GCA_029820915.1 Candidatus Zipacnadia bacterium
CGATCACTCCTTCGTTCCAGGATGGTGCGGCCAGTATAGCACACGCGCTGAGCGTCCGGCAACCGGCGCGCGAGCCAGCGGCTAGGCGGTGGCGGCGTGGTAGGTGTAGAAGCCCGCCAGCGACAGCGCGGTCACGATGGCGCTGGCGATCATCACTCCCAGCACCATGCAGGCGACGGCGCGCCAGAAGTCCATCTCGAACACCGACGCCACCAGGGCTCCCGTCCAGGCGCCGGTGACGGGGAGAGGGATCGCCACGAACAGGGTCACCGCCCACACCCCGTGCTTGTCCACCATCGGCTTCTTCGAGCGCGCCCGGGCGATCAGCCGCTTGATGATGCCGGTCAGGATCCCGCGCTGCATCAGCCAGTCCGCGACCGGATTGAACCACAGCAGTATCGGCACCACGATCAGCACGTTGGCCGCGATGGCGATGGGCAGGATCTCCGTGAGCGACATGCCCTTCGCCATGCCGACGGGTATGCCGCCGCGCACCTCGAATATGGGGAGCGCTGAGACAATCGCCACCACAACCGGGTCAGGCAGATTGCCCAGCGCCTCGAGTATCGCTTCGCGCACCGGCGTCGCTCCCATCGATGAAGTGGGCGGAGAGTTCGCGGTCGCCTGGGGGCAATCCTCCCGACGAGGTGCGATCGAGCTGAGCGTGGAAGCTATCTGCAGCGACCGCGAACAGGGGAGTGAGGGCCATCAGCGCGGGACGGACGGCGACCTTCGACGTGTGCGCTCTCGGCTGCTGCTGCTGGGACTACCTGGGCATCATCCCGCGGTACCCGGCGCTGGACGAGAAGGTCGCCATGAGCGAGCTGTCCATGCAGGGCGGCGGGCAGGCGGGCACGGGCATCGCCGCCGTGGCGCGCCTCGGCGGCAGGGCGGCCATCATCGGCCGCATCGGCGACGACGAGTTCGGCCGGCACATCCGCGAGTCGTTCGAGGCCGACGGCGTGGACACCAGGTGGCTGGCCGCGGTCCCCGGCGCCACCTCGCAGTTCGCCTTCTGTGCCATCGATCAGGCCTCAGGCCAGCGCACCATCTTCTACATCCACGGGACCAAGGGCAAGTTCGCGCCCGAGGACCTCGACTGCGCGGCGCTGCTGGACTGCCACTGCCTGCTGGTTGATGGCCATCACAACGTCGCGGCGGCGGCGGTCGTGCGCTGGGCGCGCGAGGCCGGGGTGCCCGTCGTGCTCGACCTTGAGCGGCCCCAGGAGGAGGACGAGGCACTCGTATCGGGGGCGAGCCATCCTGTCGTCCCCGAGCGCTTCGCCCTCGAGTTCACCGGCGAGGGCGATGTCGAGGCGGCGGGACGGGCGATGCTGGCGCTGGGGCCGGAGGTGGTCGTCATCACGCGCGGGCCGGAGGGCTGCCTGGCCTTCACCGCCGAGGGCGTGATCCACCAACCGGCGCTGCCCGTCGCGCCCATCGTGGACACCACCGGCGCGGGTGACGTCTTCCACGGGGCCTTCGCCTACGGCATCGCGCTGGGGTACGAGCTGCGCGAGAACCTGCGCTTCGCGTCGGCGGTGGCGGCCCTCAAGTGCCGGGCGCTGGGCGGCCGGGCGGGCATCCCGACGATGGCCGAGGTGCGGGAGTTCCTGCGGTAGCGGCGTATCGCGCGCCGTCGGTCGGGCTGCCCGTGGCGCTCCGCGACCGCTTCCTCGCGCGGCTCGGAAGCGGCCGCTCCGCGCCCCGGCGCGTCGCCCGTCGCGCACAGCGCAGGGCGCCGGCGCGCGACGACCTCCGCACCCGCGCGCTCGATCTCGTCCCCGGCCTGCGGCCGGGGCCTCGCCCTCACGCGCCGGGCAGCGCCTCTGCGATGTCGTCCCAGTACCGCCCGATGGCGTCGCTGAGGATGCACACGTCGGGGTTGACGACCACGAAGTTAAAGCCCTCGTCCAGCCGCCGCCTGATGTCGTCGGCGGTCACGGCCAGGATGCCCGCGTAGCGACCCGCATCATGGGCGGCGTCGCGAACGCGGTCGATGGCGGACGCGACCTCGGGATCCTCGAGCTCCCCTAACTTCCCGTAGCTGCTGGACAGGTCCATCGGGCCCACGAACAGGACGTCCCAGCCCTCGAGCGCCGCGATCTGCTCGACGCACCGGGCGGCGGCATCGGTCTCGATCTGCAGGATCACGGCGATCTCGTGGTTGGCGCGCGCGAAGTAGTCGCCGGGGTCGGTGCCCCAGCGGTTGGCGGCTATGTTGGGGAAGTAGCCGCGATGGCCGGCGGGCGGGTACCTGCAGCCGGAGATAGCCTGCCGCGCCTCCTCGACCGTGTTGACGAACGGGAACACGATCCCGCGCACGCCCTGGTCGAGCACCCACTTGATGGCCCAGTCGTGCACTCCCGGCACGCGCACCAGCGGCGTGATGCCGCGACCCAGGCAGATGCCGACGGCGCTCGCCAGGTCGTGGACCGTGTTCGGGCCGTGCTCCATGTCGGTCCACACGAAGTCGAAGGGCACCGCGCACAGGTGCTCGACGACGACCGGGCTGGGGATGAGGTTGATGGGCCCCACGACCGGGCCCCGCGCCATCTGCTCGGCCAGCGGCGGCGGCATCTGCAGGTTCATGGCTCGACACTCCCGACGCGAGATGCTGTCGCCCGGTCTGTTCACCGGGGTCTGGCTGCCGACCTGCCCGACCCCGGGGCGCGCCACGCTCCTGCCCGTCGCGGAGGAATGGCGCGCCCGTGCGCGGAAGTGCGCGGCGGAGGTGCGGCATGTCACAGGATCGCCTGCAACCGGCCGAACAGGCCCCGGACCGGCTGGCCTGGCGGCACCTGGTCGGCATCGTTCTCTTCGCCTGTGTCGCCTTCGTGCTCTACCTGTCCCGCACGGACTTCCACGTGCAGCCGCGCCAGGACGTCACCGAGTGCGTGGTGGTCGCCGAGGAGCTCAGCGGGGGCAACGGCTTCACCACGCGCGTGATCTCGCCCTCGGTGCTCACCTATCTGCATGAACGCGGGCGCGCGGGGCCGCCCTGGCCGAACCTACTGCGCTCGCCGCTGCCCTGCCTGCTGATCGCCTGGCTCTCGCGGGTGTTCGCACAGCCGACGGCGGTCGCGCTGTCCTCCGGCCTCTTCTTCCTGCTGTCGGTGCCCCTGATCTTCCTGATCGCGCACCGGCTTGCGGGCGCCACGGCCGGCTGGTTCGCGTCGGTAACGTACGTCGCGTCGCGCTCAGGGCTGTGGTTCGGCGCGTCGGGGCTGAACGAGAGCAGCACCATCTTCGCGCTGGCCGGGATCGTCTACTGCCTGATGCTGCCCGCGAGTTGGGCGACCTGCCTGGCCGCGGGCGTGTTCGCCGGGATCGGCTACCTCGGCCGTTCGACCTTCACGCTGTGGGCGCTCCCGATCGTCGCCTACCTCATCTGGCAATCGCGCGACGCGGGCCTCGGGCGCATCATGGGGCGCCTCGCGGCCTTCGGCGTGCCCGTGGTCATCGCCTTCGTGTGGTGGGGCACGACCGTGGGCGCGATGACCGGGGAGTTCGGCGCGTCGGGCCAGGCCGATATCATGATTCGCGTGGACACCGACCTGTACCCCGGCCGCTCGCCGGCGCTGACGCTGGAACATTGGGACCCGATGGACTTCATGCGCGCGCATCCGGGGGCGATGGTCCGCAAGTATGGCCGCATCGCGCAGCAGACCTGGCCGCGGCTGCTGGACATGGGCGCGATGCCGCTGCTCGTCGCCTTCTTCGCCGCCGAGCTGTTCCTCGTCATGGCGCACGGCAGGCGGGTGGGCGTGCACCGGCTCGTCTACGCCCTGATCGCCTTCCAGGCGCTGCTCGTGCCTCTGGCCTCCGAGGGCCACGGGGGCGTCGGCACCAACCGCTACCTCGACCCCTTCGGGCCCATCGCGGCGGCGCTGGGCGCGGCCTTCGCCGTGGAGCTCCTCCGGCGTTACGAGGTGCCCGCGCGCCGGGCCCTCGCCGCGATGGCGCTGGTGATCGCGCTCACCGGCATCCCCGTCCTGTTCAACATGGTGGTGGGGCCCTTCCATGGCGCGTCGCTGGCGCAGGCCCGCGCCCGTGGCGACTTCCTCGCCCGGCAAGCCGAGC